>CAYLZQ010000101.1:0-6770 GCA_964388045.1 uncultured Elusimicrobia bacterium
CGAAGTCCCCCCTGCCTCCCGGCGTCTCGACTCTGTAGGTCAGGGTGACGAGGGCCTGGAGGTGCCCTAGCTCGTCGAATTCCAGCCTCTCGACCCGGAACCTGGCATGCCCGTGCTCGGAGAAGAACCTCTCGGCCCAAGCCAGTATCTCGGCATGGCTCATGGGACGCGCGATCGTGGGGGAGAATAGGGCGGCCAGGGCCCTGGGGGTTCCAGCCGCGAAGGCCTGCTGGACCTGGCCGTAGAAGGCGCGGATCTCGGCCTTGAGCACGATCTCCTCGGTCGTGGCCCTGCGCTCGAAGCCGAGCCTCAAGCACCCGGCCAGGAGACCCGGGAGAACGGCAACCGCCCACACTCTCATCCCGGAATCTTATATAATTGGGCGGCTTGAAACGGATCATCCTGACCCTTCTTCTCTGGGCCTCGGCCGCTGGAGCCGGGATACTCTCCTATCCTGTCCACAAAAAAACCCTGCCCAACGGGCTGGACATCGTGGTCATCGAGACCCCCGAGTTCAAGGAGGTGCTGAGCTTCAACACCATGGTCCTGGCAGGCTCCGGCAAGGAGGAGGAGAGGGGAAAGACAGGCCTTGCGCACCTCTTCGAGCACATCCTCTTCAGGCACCGCTACGGGGGCGTGGAGGGAGCCTACGACGACCTGATGAACCGCCTGGGCACCCACAACAACGCCTGGACCTGGACGGACGTCACCTTCTACCATCCCCTGACATTCACCGCGAACCTCGCGCGCAGGCCAGGAGAGAAAGGGGACCTCCCCGGGCTGGTCGAGCTCGAGTCCGCGCGCTTCACCGGCCTGGACTTCTCGGAGAAGACCTTCCAGACCGAGTCAGGGGCCGTCCTGGGGGAGTACAGGCGCCTGGCCTCCTTCCCATCGGAGAAGATGTCCGAGAAGATGCTCGATCTGCTCTTCCCCCACCACCCCTATGGCCACACCACCATGGGCTACTACGAGGACATAGTTGAGATGCCCAAGCACTTCGAGGCGGCCAAGAGGTTCTACGAGACCTTCTACCGCCCCAACAACTGCGTCCTGGTCGTGGCCGGGGACGTCAAGGCTGGCGAGGTCTTCAAGACCCTTGAGCCTTTTTACAAGGACTGGAAGCCGGCGGCCATCCCGCCGGTGAAGGTCAAGGGCGAGCCCCCGAAGAAGGAGCAGAGCGCTCACGTCCCCTGGGACGCGGACGTGGCCCCCCTGGTCTGGGTCGCCTACCGGATGCCGGCCTTCAGCCCCGGCTCCCCTGAGTCTGCCGCGTCCGAGCTCCTGGAGGAACTCCTGGTATCCCCTGCAGCCCCCCTCTACAAGAAACTGCGCTACGAGAAGCAGGCCGCGAGCTCCCTTGGCTTCGAGGAGGGGACCCAGGGCTTCGAGAGCGCGGAACCCAGGGCCCTGATCGTGGCGGCGGAGCTCTTCAAGGAGAAGGCCCAAAAAAAAGGCGAGGCCGCCTTCGAGGAGGTGGCCGCGGACATCATCGCGGGCATGGAAGAGCTTAAATCCTTCTCGAAACAGCCCGGGGCCAGGGAGCTCCTCAGGGTGGTCAAGAGCAAGTACCGCTACGACTTCCTGGCCCAACTCGCGAGCCCCGAGAAGATCGCCCAAAGCTTCGCCTGGTACTACCGCTTCGGCCGCGACCCCAAGGCCCTGGACCGGCTCTTGGAGGCCGTGGAGGCGGCCAGGCCCGAGGACATAGACCGGCTCGCCCAGGCCTATTTCCTGCCTGAGAACAGGGCCGTGGTCACCCTGGCCTACGAGCCGCCCAAGGGAAAGCCATGATGAGGATCTCCCTGGCCTTGGGCCTCTGGCTCTCAGCGGCCGCGGCCTGGGCCGTCTCCGTCGTGAGCCTGGACTCCAAGTCCCCACTGGTCGAGCTCAAGGTGATGCTCAAGGCTGGCTCGGCCCAGGACCCGGAGGGCCTCGAGGGGATAGCCGCCCTCACAGGAAGGCTCCTCATCGAGGGAGGCTTCGGGGACCCGGAGAGTCCGGTCACCAAGGAGAGGCTGGCTGAGATCACCAGGCCCTGGGGGAGCAAGGCCTTCCCTCGGGTCTCGGTCACCAAGGAGGTCACTGTCTTCTCCGCGACAGTCCCCCGCGAGGCCCTGGCCGAGTACGCGGACAAGGTCCTGGGGCCGATGCTGACCAAGCCCCTCTTCGACGCCAAGGAGCTGGCGAGGGTGCGGGGGGAGGCTCTCCAGGCCCTGCGCTCGAGCCTGAGGTTCGAGCAGATAGAGAACCTGGGCCTGGTCGCCCTGGACAACTTCATCCACGAGCGAACCTCCTACGCCCACCCGGATGGGGGAACCGAGAAGGGCCTCCAGACCGCGGACCGCTACGGCCTGGCCCGCTTCTACAGGACCTACTACCGGCCCGACAACGCGGTAGTGGGCTTGAGCGCCCGGGACGCGGAGGCCGCGAGGATCGAGAAGGCCCTCTCAGGGATGGGCCGAGCCGAGGCCGGGGCCTTCCCGGAGCGCGGCCAGGCCCCTCCCCAGCCGGTCCGGGGCCGAAGGGTCCTCATCGTCACCCAGCCCAACGCGATCTCCACCGGGCTCCATGCGGGCCTCCCCCTGGCCCTCACCCGCAGGGACAAGGACTTCTGGCCCCTCTTCGTGGCCAACGTCTGGTTCGGCACCCACAGAGACGGCTTCTCCCACCTCTACCAGGTGATCCGCGAGGAGAGGGGCTACAACTACGGGGACTACTCCTACGTGGAGCACTTCGAGGCAAGGCCCTACGCCCTTTTTCCCCCCTTCAACGCCCCCAGGCGCCACAACTACTTCAGCATCTGGGTCAGGCCGGTGGCCCACGCCCACGCGGCCCACATCCTCAAGGCCGTGGTCTGGGAGCTTGAGGAATTCGCGCGCTCGGGGCTCTCAGAGGAGCAGTGCCGCCTGGCCAAGAACAAGGCCAGGGTCCTCTACCTCTCCCTGGCCGAGACCACGGAAAGGATGCTGGCCTCGCGCCTGGACGACGAGTTCTACGGCATGAACCCGGGATACCTGCCCGGCTACCTCTCCCGCATAGACTCGGTCGCCTGCGGGGAGGTCAACGCCGCCATACGCAGCCACCTCCAGTCCAAGGACCTCAAGATCCTGCTGGTGACCCATGCCGCCGAGGCCCCCAGGATCGCGAGGGAGCTCTCCTCCGGGGCCGTCCTCTGGGGCAAGTCGCCGGCCGACTACCAGATAGACGTCAGGGAGGAAGGAGGGCGGAGGCTCTACCTGGTCCCGGAGCCCAAGCTCGAGATCCTGCGCCGCGACGCCCTCTGGGCCCACACGCCCCTGGGCATAGCCCAAGAGGACATCCAGATCGTGCCAGCGGAGAGGATGTTCGAGACCGCGGAGCTCCCGCGCTAGTAGACGCGGCGATAAATTCGCAAAGCGAATTTATCGCCGCAAAGCCTTAACGGCCGTTTATAGGATCGTGCGCTTTGCGCACGATCCTAAAGGATTATTTAAGGTCCTACACGGCAAGGAATTCTTGGATTTCTTTGCGGGAAAACCATTCGCAAATTCCTTGCCTCGTATACTAGACGCTATCAGGATTTCCTCAGCCGCGTCTGTGCCGGGCCTTCCCAGGCCTGGCTTAACTCTCGAGGATCTCCCGCACCTTGCGCAGGAGCTCCTCCGGCTCGAAGGGCTTGGCAAGGAAAGGCTGGCCCGTCTTCTTGACCGCCTCCTGGAGCGCCGGCTCGGCGTAGCCGCTCACGAAGACGGCCTTCAAGCCCGGCTTCATCGCGGCCATTCGCTCAAAGGCCTCGGGCCCTGAGAGCTTGGGCATCACCACGTCCAGGACCGCCAGGCCCACCAGGTCCTTGTCGGCCGCAAAGAGGCGCACGGCCTCCTCTCCATCGGCGGCGACCAGGACCTCGTAGCCCGAGGACTTGAAGGCCTTGAGGAGCATCTTCCTGGGCGCCGGGTCGTCCTCCGCGAGCAGGATGGTGGCCGAGACCGCGGCGGAGGGCTTGGGGCCCTCCCCTGGCCTGGGGAGTTCCTGTTCCTGGTGCGCCGGGAGGGTGATCCGAAAGGTGGAGCCCTTCCCGGGTTGGCTTTCCACCGCGATCCTCCCCCCTTGCTCCTTGACGATCCCGTGGACAACGGAGAGACCCAGGCCCGTGGCCATCGCCTGCTTCTTGGTCGTAAAGAAGGGATCGAAGATCTTGGGCAGGGTCGCCGCATCCATCCCACAGCCTGTGTCCGAGACGGAAAGGAGCACGCAGCGGCCCTTGGGGCCTTCTTCGGCCCCTTCCGGGATATCCACGGTCCTCGTCTCGATCGCGAGAGTCCCCTCGTCGGCGATGGCGTCCCGGGCGTTCAAGCAGAGGTTGGCGATGACCTGCTTGATCTGGGCCGGATCCGCCGAGAGCCGCGGCAGGCCTGGCTCCAGAAGGGTCTTCAACTCGATGCGCTCTCCTAGGATGGGGGCCAGCATGCGCAAGGCCTGCCTGACCTGCTCGTTTAAGTCGAGCAGGGCCCAGACCGGCTTGCGCCTGCGGCCGAAGGCCAGGATCTGGGAGACGAGGTCCCTGGCTCTATGGCTCGCGGAGAGGATCTCCTCCACGTCCTCGGAGCAGGGATGGCCCTCCCCGAGCTCGTGCTTGACCAGGGAGGCGAAGCCCATGATCCCGGTCATAACGTTGTTGAGCTCGTGGGCCAGGCCCCCTGCGAACTGGCTCATGGCCGCGAGCTTCTCAGCGTGGAGGAACTCCTCCTGGAGCCTCTTTCTCTCGGTGATGTCCTCGATCATGGCCAGGGGATGAGTCCTGCCGTCCGCGGACCTGAAGGCCGCGACCGTCACCTGGGCCAGAAGGGCCCGGCCGTCTTTTCGGAGGTAGCGCTTCTCGATCCGGCTGGAAGGGACCTCCCCGCTGAAGAGCTTGCGGACAAGCTCCAGGGAGAGCTCCCGGTCCTCCGGGTGGGTGATGTCCAGGACGCTCAGGCCCTTGAGCTCCTCCTCGGAGTAGCCGAGCATCTCGCGGAAGGCCCTGTTGGTCCTGGAGAGCTTGAGGTCCTCGCCGGGGAGGGCCATCCCGATCGGAGACTCCTCGAACATCCTCCGGAAATACTCCTCGCTCAACTTGAGCGCCTCCGCAAGCCTGGCCCGCTCCGTGACGTCGCGGTCGATGCCCCGGTAGCCCGCCAGGCACCCGTCCTCGCCCGGGATGGGACGGCCGCCGCATTCCAGGACGCGGATGGAGCCGTCCTTGGCGCGGAACTTGTGCGCCAAGAGGGAGAAGGCCTTCTTCTGGGAGGCGTAGGAGGCGAATAGCGCCCCCACCCTGCTCGCCTCCTCCGGAGGCATGAAGTCGAAGGGGCTCTTGCCCAGCATCTCGGAGGGGGCATAGCCCAAAAGGGAGGCCGCGTTGGGGCTGACGTAGGTGTAGCTCCCCCGGGCGTCGGTCTCCCAGACGATGTCGAGGGTGTTCTCGACAAGATCCTGGAAGCGTCTTTCCTGGAGGGACTGGGGCAAAGCCTTGGGTCTGTCCTGTTGGCTCATGGCCTTTCTCCGCCATCCCGGGGATGGCCTCTAGAAGGAATATATTTAAGCAAATTCGCGTTTTCGGGGCAGCCCGAAGGTTTCGCGGCCCGCGCGCGCAAGGATCCCTCAGGACCTCGCCTTCTCGTTCGTGGGGTCGTAGAGGGGCTTGGGCTCGCAGCGGGCCGGGAGCTTTTCCCCTAGGACCTCGACGTTGAAATCCCCCATCCGCGGCTGGCGCCTGCCGGAATCGATCTCATCCGCGAGCTTTAGTCCAGGCCCGGAGACGTAGCCGTAGGCGATCACCCGGCCCGCGGTGTAGCCCCAGCCGCCCGAGGTGAGGCGCCCGACCACCTCTTCCCCCAGGCAGATGGTCTCGTTTCCGTAGAGCATGGCCTGGGGATCCTCCAGGGTGAAGCGGCAGAGCCTGCGCCTGATCCCCTCCTGGCGCGCCTTCACGAGGGCCTCCCGGCCCATGAAGTCCCCCTTCTCGAGCTTCACGAAGGCCGCCAGGCCCGCCTCCAGGGGGTTGTAGTCGCCCGAGATGTCCGCGCTCCAGTAGCGGTAGCCTTTCTCGAGGCGCAGGGACTCGATGGCCCGGTAGCCTGCGTCCCTCGCCCCCAGGTCCCGGCCCGCCTCCCAGAGGGTCTCGTAGACGTAGAGGGCGTACTCGGTGGGGACGTGGAGCTCGAAGCCCAGTTCCCCGATGTAGGTCACGCGGAGGGCGAGAACCGGGGCGCAGCCCACCGAGATCTCCCGGCACTGCATGAAGGGGAAGGCCTCTCGGGAGAGGCCGAGCGCCACGCGCCCGAGGAGCTCGCGCGAGCGGGGACCGCAGACGTTGATGACGGCCCGAGAGGAGGTCACGTCCGTGGCCGTCACTCCCTCCGCGGGGAGGCTCTTGCGTATCCAGGCCATGTCGTGGAGGGCGAAGGCCGTGCCGGTCACCAGGTAGAACTCCTCCTCGGCCACGCGGGCGACGGTCAGGTCGCACTCGATGCCGCCCCTATGGTTTAGCATCTGGGTGTAGGTGAGGGAGCCCACCGGCTTGTCGATCTGGTTGGCGCAGACGAAGTTCAGTGCCTTCAAGGCGCCCGGGCCCTTGACCTCGAACTTGCTGAAGGAGGTCTGACCCAAGAGGACCACTCCTTCCCGCGCGGCCTTGTGCTCGAGCGCCGCGCGGGAAGGAAGGGCAGCAACGCTGAGGGTTAGCGCTGTGTTGGTCACCCTTGCGCAAAAGGTGTAGCCTGCGCCGCTCCAATAGCCGGTAAAGCTGAGTC
>CAYLZQ010000101.1:6780-7101 GCA_964388045.1 uncultured Elusimicrobia bacterium
CTCCTCTCCCACATAGGGGAAGTAGTTGGGCCGCCCCCAGCCCATGACCTCGACGGGCAAAACGCCCGGGGGGGCGAACCAGTTGGCCCTCTCCCAGCCCTGCTTGGTGGCGTAGCAGGCGCCGTGGCCCTTGAGGGTCTCATAGAGTGGGCTTTTGCGCAGGCCCCGGCAGGTCCTCCAGTCCAGGTCCGGCCAGGCGATCGAGTAATGCTTGGAGTAGGCCTCCAGGCTGCGGTCGAGGATGAACTTGGGCGCCCGGTGATGCTTGGTGAAGCGCCTGATGTCCACGGCCCAGAGGTCGAGGGAGGGCTCGCCGTGGAC
>CAYLZQ010000102.1:0-7067 GCA_964388045.1 uncultured Elusimicrobia bacterium
GGAGGGCCGCGAAGACCTCCTGGACCTTGCGCTCGTGGCGAGGCTCGGTGGTGCGGATGAAGTCGTCGTAGCGGATGTCCAGGTGGCTCCAGAGGGCCCTGAACTTCTCCGAGACCTCGTCCGCGTAGGCTCGGGGGGTGAGCCCCGCCTCCCGCGCCGCCTGCGCGATCTTGTCGCCGTGCTCGTCGGTCCCGGTCAGGAAGTGGGTGGCCCTCCCGCGTTTCTTCAGGAAGCGGTTGAGGACGTCGGCGGCCACCGTGGTGTAGGCGTGGCCGATGTGGGGGGCCGCGTTGATGTAGTAGATCGGGGTCGTGATGTAGAACCTTTTCATCGGGCCAGGGACTCGGCTTCGAGGCAGGCCAGGGTCAGGACTGTCTTCGGGTCCGCGTTGGCCCGCAGGGCCCCGCGGAGCCTGAGGATCTCCCGCAGGGGCCGCTCCACGCGGGCGTCTCCTTCCTTGAGGAACCTCATCCTCAGGTCCTGGGCCAGGGCGAAGAGGGCGAACTCGACCTCGCTGCGGGCCAGGGCGAGTTCCCTGGGAAGGCTTTCGGCCGCGCTGAGGGCCGAGAGGGGGCGGGGGGCCTCCCTCCGGGCCAGTTCCAGGGCGCGGCCCAGGGAGCCTTCGGAGAGCCGGGCAAGGCCGAAGGCCTTGCCCGGCTCTATGCCGTTTTTTATCAGGAGTTCCTTTATGGCTGTTTCGCCGAGCGGCGCGAAGGCGACTGGGAAGCAGCGCGAGAGCACGGTCCTGGGGAGCCTCTCCTTCTGCGGGCTCGCCAGGATCCAGAGGGTCTTGGGCGGGGGCTCCTCGAGGATCTTGAGGAGGGCGTTGGCCGCCTCGCTCTCCAGGGTCTGGGCCTCCTCCAGCACCGCGACCTTCCAGCCTCCCAGGAGGGACTCGAGCTCCATGTCCCGGCGCAGGTGGCGGATGGTGTCCACCCGCAGGGTCTTCTGCCTGGCCTCCTCCTCCTCCCGGAGGCTGGCCTGGTAGGAGGCATTGACGGCCTTGAGGTCGGGATGGTTTCCCTTGTCGACGGCTCGGCAGTCCTGGCAGGCGTCGCAGGGCCCGGCGGCTCCTGTCGGGAGCCGGCAGAGGAGGGCCTTCGCGAATTCCCTGGCCATCAGGGCCTTGCCCACCCCCTGCGGGCCGCAGAAGAGGAGGGCCGAGGGGATGCGGCCTGACGAAAGGAATCCAGCCAGGATCCTGCCTGCGCGGGCTTGGCCCAGGACTCTCTCAAACGGCATGTTTCTTAAGGAAGGGAGTCACGAGCCGGATGATCTCCTCGTGAAGCCGCGCGACGCTCGCCCCTCCGTCGAGGAGAACGATCCTGGGCTCGCGTCGCGCAAGGCGCCTATACCCTTGCCGCACGCGGCGGCGGAAGAGGGAGGATTCGCGCTCCAGGCGGTCGCGCCTCCTCTCGCGGCCGCGGGAGCGGAACTGGCCCTCCGGGATGTCGAGCAGGATCGTCAGGTCTGGCTTGAGGCCCCCGGTGGCCGCGGCGTCCAAGCGCCGGATCAGGCCCAGGCCCAGCCCCCGCCCGCAGCCCTGGTAGGCGAGGGTGGCCAGGGTGTAGCGCTCGGAAACGACGAGCCTGCCCGCGCGCAGGGCGGGCAGGATCTTCTCCCTGGTGTGCTGGGCCCGCGCCGCCTCGTAGAGGAGAAGCTCCGCGACCGGATGGACCCGATGGCGCGGGTTGAGGAGGATGCGCCGGATCGCCTCGGCGAAGGAGGTCCCTCCCGGCTCGCGGGTGTGGAGGAATGGGACTCCCCGGGAACGCAGGCGCCGGGCGAGGAGGGCGGCCTGGGTGGACTTCCCGGACTTGTCCGGCCCTTCCAGGACGACGAAGGCTCCCCGCGCCATCGCGAGGATTCTAGCAAATTACCTCAGAGCCCGGAGGGCCAGCCCTGGAGGAGGTCCTGCCAGGATTCGCGGGTGAGGATGATCTGGCTGGTCTGAATCCCGTTGGCGGCCTGCTCGTCGTAGTAGAAGGTGACGTTGGAGCTTCCAGTCATCGTGGAGGTGCCAAGGACGAAGGCCGCCCCATGGAGGTAGCTGCTGCCCCCCCCGCCCCCGATGGAGAAGTTTCCCTGGACGTAGAGGAGCCCGCTCACCGCGAACTTGCCGTTTGGGGTGGGGGAGTAGGTCAGGCCCTGGGGGGACTGGTAGGTGGAGGTCAGGCCCGGGAAGCTCGCGGGCTCGGTCGTGTCGAAGGGCCTGTAGGTGGACCAGTCGTTGCAGTACTGCTTCCAGGCCTTGCGCGGCAGGACCGGGGTGCGCGTGCCCTTGCCCCAGTTTCCGCTCGTGGTGATGAGGTTCCCTATCACGATGAGGCTTCCGAGGATGTCGATCCCCGGGGAGCCGACAGTGAGGTTTCCGTCGATGTAGATGGTCTTGCCAGTGCTCTCGGTGAAGTTGCTGAAGGTCGTGTGGGTGCTGTAGTAGGTCCCGGTGGCTTGGGCCGAGGACTTGTAGAAGTTGAGGTCGATCAGGGGCTGGGGGGGGATGTTGGTCGCGAAGGCGTGCCACTGGCAGCAGGCCGGGGAGTCGCAGTTCGGGGGGTTGGCGTCCGTGTCGTAGCCGGTGATGCCTGCCGAGGACCAGAACTGGGGGAAGGTCTGGCCGGCGGCGTTGATGGCCTGGGGGCTGACGACCGCTCCCCAGTGGACCACGGTGTTTCCGCCGATCTGCACTCCCCCGCTCGAGTAGATGGCGATTCCTCCCAGGGTGGAGTTCGAGTAGACGACCTTGAGGGCCCTGGTCTCGCGCCTGAGGCTGTCGCGGCCGACCGAGACGATCGTGGCCTGCTCGCTTCCTGGGCCGCTCGTGATTGAGACCGCGTAGGTGCCCCCCGGGAGGTCGGAGTAGGCCGTGTCGAACTGGAAGCCGCTGAGCGGGATCGCGTTTTGGAGGTTGCGCCAGGTCTGGGTGGACTGGGAGATGGCCAGGTAGCCTTTCTCGGTCCCGGCCTCGGCCAGGTGGAAGGCCGTGGTGTTCTGCGCATGCTTGGCGGTCCAGAGGGCCTCGCGCTGGGTATAGAAGACCATGAGGGGCACGAGGGTCGCGACGACCACCAGGATCACGATCACCGCGACCAGGACCTGGCCTGGGGCCGCCTTCTTTGGCTTTTTCATCAGTTCATGATCCGGACCTTCTGGATGGTGAGCTCCAGGACCTTGCGCCTGCCCAACTGGATGGACTTGCCCATGGTCATCGAGACGCTCACGATGGTCGGGTCGTCCGTGCGCGGGTAGGTGAAGGCGATGTAGACGAGGTTCTTGGTCAAGAGCGAGGTGTTGGAGCCTATCTGCTGGATCAGGCTGTTTCCGTTCTGGCGGAACTCGACGTAGCGGCCGTCCACGTGCACGAAGCGGATGCGGGAGTAGGGCCCCTGGCCCGTGGGGGTGTCGATGACGACGGTTCCGTACTGGGCCTGGCGCAGGAAGCGGTTGACCGTGTCGAGGGCGGCCCGCGCGTCCCTCTGGATCTCGCTGCGGGCCGTGGTCATCAGGTAGAAGTTCTGGAGGTTGGTCAAAAGGAGGGGGCCGATGGAGGCCACCACCCCGACGATGCCGACCACGAGCATCAGCTCGGTGAGGGTGTAGCCGCGTCTTGGGCCTCGTTTCATGGGAGCGTGATGTTGAAGCTCGTGTCCGCGCTGGGGCTGACGCTGATTCCCGAGAAGGTCTTGGTCGTCACCGTCACGCTCCCGTCCGGGGCGATCACGGGGATGAAGGCGCTCAGCTTGTAGGGGGTTGCGCCGCCCCGGACCGGCAGGAGGTAGGTCCCGTCCGCCAGGCTTGAGACGGCGTAGAGGGGGGTCTGGGCCGGGGCCGAGGAGCCGGCGATCAGAGGGGGGGGGCTTGAGATCGTGGCCGTGGAGGCCAGGATCAGGGCTCCGGTCGTGACCAGGGTCCCGGAGTTGGTGACGCTGCCCCGGATGTTTCCGAAGGCCCCGGTCACGGTGAAGGTCCCGATGAAGACGGTCATGGTGGAGCTGACCGTGGCCGTGATGGAATTGGGGCTTGAGTCCTGGCCTGGGTCCAGGACCGGCTGCACGGTGAAGGTGGCTGTCGAGAGGTTGCGCAGGGTGAAGTAGCCCGAGGAGCCGGAAGCCCCCGAGCCGTACTGGCTTCCCCCGATGTTGGCCGTGACCAGGATGTTGGGCAGGGGGGTCGTCCCGGTCGTGAGGAAGCCCTGCAGGGCTCCTCCCTTCACGAGGGTGAAATTCTGGGTCGCTATCTGCCCTGACTCGAGCGTCACCCCGGCGATGGCCTGGGTATAGAAGGGGTTGAGGTTGTTGGGGTTGGCGACCACTGTGACCGGGCCGCTGGAGGCGGAGGCGAAGTAGGCCCCGTTGGCCCCAGTGGTGCCTGTGATCCCCGCCGCCAGGATCTGTATTCCGGAGAGGGGGCTGCCGCTGATGTCGGTGAGGGTCCCCTCCAGGAAGCCCTGGATGGTGGAGCTGTCGAGGGAGAGCCCGTAGTGGCCGGAGAGGGTCCAGGCGGGGGTCGTGGCCGCGTTGGGGATCCCGGTGTTCTGCCCCGCGGAGACGGCCACGCCGCTGACCTCCTTGTAGTAGGTCCCGGAGGCCGCGATCACGCTCCAGGTGCCGGTGGAGACCCCGGTCAGGCTGAAGGGGGCGTAGAGGAGGCTCAGGGTGCCGCTGGCGAGGCTTGCGGAGTAGGCCTGGGTCGAGCCCGAGAGGGGGTCGCTGGAGGCGACGCGGGCCCCCACGGCAGGCACCCCCGCGATGACCGCTTGGGCGGCGCTTGCGGTGTTCTTCGGGGCATAGACGAGGCCTGAGAACCCGGAATAGGGATAGAGGAAGTCGCTGCGGTTGTCTCCCGAGTCATAGGCCTGGCCGTAGCCGGCGTTGACCGAGGCGCTGGCCCCGGGGCTTGAGACCCTGACGATCTGGTCGCCCTCGGCGATCCCGTCGAATCCCACGCTGCCCAGGGGCAGGGCGGTTCCCTCCGAGACCGGGGCCGAGTTGTTGCTGTCGTCCCAGCCCGCGGTGTCGATGATCGAGCCCAAGGCGTTCGCGAGCCGGATTGCCCCCGCCCTCTCCTTCCGGATCACGTCGCAATAGAGGGCTCCCCCGCAGGGGACTGAGAGGGGCTGGTAGTAGGCGTCGGCGTTGATCCAGGAGCCGGCCGCGACAAAACTCGTGGCGTTCGCGATCAGGTAATACCTTCCCGGAGGGATATAGGTTGAAACGTGAGTGAGGTCAAGGCCCCCCGCCGCGTCCAGGCGGTTGAAGCCCGCTGATTCGTCGTAGTAGTTGATCGAGACGTCCTTGGGATAGCTCCCGGTGCTCCCCACGTTGATGGGGTAGGTCGTGGGATTGAAGAGGACCGCGTACTCCACGTCCCGGTCGCTTCCGTCCGCCACTCGGGTGTTGGTCGCGGCCACGACCTGGCTGATCACGACCCCGGGGTTGAGCCAGGCGTTCCCGGTGATCGTGCCCGAGGCGATGGCCGAGAGGGCGAGGTCGACGGTCGCGTTGGCGCCGGCCTGAACGTTCGCCAGGGCGGAGTTGGCGTCGTAGAACCCGGCCGAGGAGGCGCGGACGGTGTAGCTGCCGTGGTAGACCCTGAAGGTGTAGGAGCCGCTCGCGTCTGTGGTCGCGTTCCAATCGGGATTTTCCAGGACCTTGACCACGACCCCTCCCATGGAGCCGCCCCCCGAGCGCGTGACCGTCCCGGAGATGCTGGCGTCGAGGGGGTTGACGTTGGGGTTCTCTAGGAGGTTGGAGAGGGTCCATTTCTTGGGAGTCCCTTCCTGGTTCCAGAGGATGTGGACCATGATCCGCTTCATGCCTGTGTCCGGGTAGGTGTAGCTCACGGTCGAGATCACGTTGTTGTCGATCTGGGCCAGGCTCACGAAGGTGTAGCGCGTGAAGGTGATCCCCCCGATCTCGATCGTCTCCGACGGATAGTTCGCCGTGTCGTAGGTGATCGGGGGGGAGAAGCTGCTGTCCACGGCGGAGGCGGTCGTGATCAGGAGGGCGTAATAGGAGAGGTTCTTCAAGGACTCCACCTTCTCCTGGGCCAGGTTGGTCGCCAGGGTGCGCGCGCGGGAGACGAAGATTCCCTTGGTGATGAAGCGAAAGGCCCCGAAGAAGCCGAGGATGCCGAGGGTGAGGATCGCGACGGCGACCATCAGCTCGACCAGGGTTACCCCGCGGGGGCGCCGGGTTTTCATCGGGGCGGTCTTCCTTCTCGGCGAGGCGGCACGGGCCTTGGTAGTATAAAGGGTTTCCATCCTGAAATCAAGCGCGACGGGGGTGATTAACGTCACGCCCCGAGCGCCTGAGGAGCTCGGGGCGCGAGGAGAGGGCCTGAGCCAGGCGTCAACTGCACTCCGAGAATCCGCAGTCGTGGCAGGTCGGCCCGCTGCAGCCCGACTCGTAGGCGACGTTGGAGGAGTAGCACTTGGGGCAGTACTCGGCCCGCGGCAGTGAGACGATCTCCAGCTTCTCTCTCTGGGAGGCCTCCTCCCCCTCGGTCAGCCACCCCGTCTTCTTGAGATGCTGGCGGAGGGTCACCGAGATCGCATGGGCTATGGAATTGATCCGGTTCTCGCCGAAGCCCACCGCCCGGTCGCCCTTGACGGCGTTCAAGTGCTTCAGGATGCGCAGGGGATCCCCGCCCTCCGCCAGGTACTTGGAGAGCAGTATCCCGACCACCGAGGTGAGGGCCGAGATCTCCGTCCCCAGGGGCGGGATGTTCGTGAAGACCTGGTAGGGGCCGCGCTCGTCGTAGTTGATGTGCACGTGGAGCGGGCCGTAGCCGGTCTTGACCTGGTAGTACTCCGAGGAGACCCCGAAGGCGGTGGAGGGATCCCGGCGCTTGGACTTGCTGGGGGCCGGGGCGAGGTTGAGGACCTGCTGGGCCTTGGAGCCGTCCCTGTAGATCGTGATCCCCTTGCAGCCCAGCTCGTAGGCCAGGAGGTAGGCGTTGCGGACGTCCTCGGCCGTGGCCGAGTTGGGCAGGTTGATGGTCTTGGAGACCCCGTTGTCCGTGTGCTTCTGGAAGGCCGCCTGGATCTGGACGTGGAACTCCACGGA
>CAYLZQ010000103.1:0-7014 GCA_964388045.1 uncultured Elusimicrobia bacterium
GTGCCAGTGGCACTCGCGCGGGCGCAGCGATAGAACGTTAATGGCGACAGCGCCCCGGGCCCGAAGGGCCGAGTCGCTGAGGGGGCTGATATCTCCCCAGTCGTTGCTGCCCATGCTATATGAGGGCCAGGCTCCTCTTGGCCGCTCTGGCCGCCTTGCCGAGGAGCTCCTCGCGGAGATGCTCGGCCTTGTCCGTCTTCTCCCACTCGAAGCCCGCCTCCTCGCGGCCGAAGTGGCCGTAGGCCGCCGTGGCCCGGTAGATCGGCCTGCGGAGCTTGAGGGCCGCGATGATCCCCTTGGGGGTCATGGGGAAGTGCCGGCGCACGGCGGCCTCGATCCTGGACTCCTCGACAGCCCCGGTGCCGTGGGTGTCGAAGTAGACCCCGACCGGCTCGGCCACCCCGATCGCGTAGGCAAGCTGCACCGTGCACTGCTCGGAGAGCCCGGCCGCGACCACGTTCTTGGCGATGTAGCGGGCCATGTAGCAGGCCGATCGGTCCACCTTGGTCGGGTCCTTGCCCGAGAAGGCCCCTCCCCCGTGGGGGGCGTAGCCCCCGTAGGTGTCCACGATGATCTTGCGGCCCGTCACCCCGGTGTCCGAGGCCGGGCCCCCGATCACGAACTTGCCGGTGGGATTGATGAAGAAGCGGGTCTTTGAGTCTATGAGCCTCCTGGTCAGGATAGGCCGGATCACGGCGTCTATGATCTCGTTTCTGGCCTTCTCGGTGATCTGGGCCCCGCTGCGGTCTAGGATGTCTTCCGTGTGCTGGCAGGAGAGGACCACGGTGTCCACCCTCAGTGGGCGGCCGTCGAGGTACTCGACGGTGACCTGGGACTTCCCGTCCGGGCCCAGGTAGGGGAGGGTCTTGGCCTTGCGCGCCTCGGCCAGGCGCCGCACGAGCTTGTGGGCGAGGGTGATGGGCAGGGGCATGAGCTCGGGGGTCTCGCGGCAGGCGTAGCCGAACATCAGGCCCTGGTCGCCGGCTCCCCCCGAGTCCACCCCCTGGGCTATGTCCGGGGACTGGCGCCCGATGGCGTTCAAGACCGCGCAGGAGGAGGAGTCGAAGCCGTAGCGGGGGTGGTTGTAGCCGATCTCCGCGATGATCGAGCGCACCAGGCGGTCCACGTCCACGAAGGTCTTGGTCGTGATCTCGCCCCCCACGATCACCATCCCGCGGCTGATGTAGGTCTCGCAGGCGACCCGTCCGGCGGGGTCGTCGGCGAGCACGGCGTCCAGGACGCCGTCCGAGATCTGGTCGCAGACCTTGTCCGGGTGGCCTTCGGTCACGGACTCGGAGGTGAAGAAGAACTTGCCTTGGCGGATCATAGAGCCCCCTCCTGGTTTAAGGAAAAACGGCGCTTGATATCCGCGCGCGGACGCGGCGCGTCCGCGCGCGGCTTACTGCCTGATGTTCAAGACCGCGGCCTCGTAGACCGTGATGTCCTCCTGGACGTTCCCGCCCGCCCCCAGGATGCAGTTCGAGAGGTGGACGTTTTTCCCCACGGTGACGTTGTCGAAGAGTATACAATTTTTGAGCACCGCGCGCGCGGAGATCCTGGCCCTGTCCCCGACCACGGTGTAGGGCCCGATCTGGGCCCCTCCCTCGACCCGGCAGTCCTTGCCGATCAGGCAGGGGGCCTTGAGGACGGCCGCCCGCGAGATCCGGTTTCCCTCCTCGATCCAGACTCCCTCCCGGATATGGCGGCCGGGGATGTTGAGCCTGACCCTGCCTTCCAGGCCGTCGATCTGGCACTTGCGGTACTCGGAGAGGTTGCCCACGTCGCACCAGTAGGCGGGGGTCTCGTAGGCGTAGACGGGCTTCTTGAGCTTCAGGAGCCTGGGCCAGAGCTGGTGGCCGAAGTCGTAGGGGCCCCTGGGGATATGGCGGAGGACCTCGGGCTCGCAGAGGTAGATCCCGGTGTTGACCTTGTTGGAGAAGACCTGGCCCCAGCTCGGCTTCTCAAGGAAGCCCTGGACGCGTCCGGAGGGGTCGGCGAGGGTCACCCCGTACTCAAAGCGGGACTCCACGGCCTTGACCGCTATCGTGGCCAGGGAGCGGCGCCTGCGGTGGAAGGCCAGCATCTCCGAGAGGTCTATGTCCGAGATCCCGTCGCCGGAGAGGACGAAGAAGGGGCCCCCCGAGAAGAACCTCTCGACCCTCTTGACCGCTCCGGCGGTTCCCAGGAGTCTGGGCTCCACCGAGTAGCGCAGGCGCAGGCCCCAGGGAGAGCCGTCCCGGCAGTAGGCCCGCACCCGCTCGGCGTGGGCGTGGAGGTTGATCATGACCTCCCTGATCCCGTGGCGCAAGAGATTGTTCAAGACGTGGCCGATGACGGGGCGGTTGACCACGGGGACCAGGGGCTTGGGGGTCTCGTAGGTCAGCGGCCGAAGCCGGGTGCCCTCCCCGGCCGCCAGGACCATCGCCCTGAGGGTCACGAGAGTCCGGGGCTGGCCCACTTCCTGGCGAGCTCGAGGAGCTCCCCCGTGCGCTTCTCCGAGTCCGACTCGGCGTAGAGGCGCATCAGGGGCTCGGTCCCCGAGGGCCGCATCAGGATCCAGTGGTCCTCGGCCAGGACTACCTTGAGCCCGTCGGTCCGGATGAGATCCCTGATCTCGGAGCCCAGGATCTTCTTTGGCAGCCTCTTGGAAACCTTGGCCGCGAAGGCCTCCTTGTCGGCCACGGCCCGGTGGAGCCTGAGGTCTACGCGCCTGAAGTGCGATTTTCCGTATCGGGCCTCGATCTCCTTCCAGATCTGGGAAGGGGCCTTGTTCTGGGAGGCGCACATCTCCAGGAAGATCAGGGCGGCCAGGAGCCCGTCCCTCTCGGGCAGGGCCCCCTTCCAGGCGTAGCCCCCCGACTCCTCCCCCCCGATCGCGGCCGCCCCGGAGGCGAGCTGGTCGGCCACGTGCTTGAATCCCACCGGCACCTCCTCGAAGGCAAGGCCCCTGGCCTTGGCGATCCTGCCGGAGAGGTAGCCCATCGAGACCGACTGGACGATCTTGCCCTTGATCCCCTTTCTCTCGATCAGGTAGTCGATCAGGATCGGGAAGACCTGGCAGGGGGTGTAGTACTGGCCCTGGTCGTCGATGATCCCGATCCTGTCCGCGTCGCCGTCCAGGGCGATTCCCATCAAGGCCTTCTCTTGGCGCACCCTCTCCACGAGCCCCTTGAGGTTCGTCTCGATCGGCTCCGGGTTCACTCCTCCGAAGAGGGGATCGCGCTCGGAGTGGATGACGACCAGGCGCTTGGAGGCCAGGAGCTCCTCCATGAGGCCGGCGCCAGCCCCGTAGAGGTAATCGATGACCACCGGGCGCCTCAAGCGCGAGCGGATCGCGGCGGCGTTCACCCGGGAGCGGAGGTACTGGAGGTAGGCCTCGCGGAAGGACTTCTCCTTGAAGTCGTTGGAGCGGGCGGGGGCGCTTTTGTCCAGGCAGGCCTCGACCGCGGCCGTGATGTTCTCCAGGGCCGCCCGCCCGTCGGACTTGATCTTGATCCCGTTGTAGGCGGGGGGGTTGTGGCTGGCCGTGACCATGATCCCCAGGCCCTTGGTGCGGCGGGTGAGGAAGCTCAAGGCCGGGGTGGGGAGGCTTTCGGCGAGGAGGACCGCGCTCAGCCTGTTTCCCTGCAGGACCTTCGCGATCTCCCGGGCGAAGGCCTCCGACTGGAAGCGCCGGTCGTAGCCGACCAGGACCGGGGCCGAGAGGATCTTCTTCTGGGGGTTTTTCTCCGCCTCGTCCTTCACGTAATCCGCGATGGCCTGGGCGACCCTCCGGACGTTCTCGAATGTGAACTCGCGGGCCATGACCCCGCGCCAGCCGTCGGTCCCGAATCTAATGTCCGCGCTCTTCTCTGCTGTCGCCATGCTCAAGCCTCCCTCCCGTAGTCGTCCGCCAGGCGCACGACGTCCCAGACCTCCGGGGTCGAGGCCTCCAGAAGCGTCACGCGCCCGAAGGGGGCCTCGAAGCGGTGGACGGTGCCGGGGGGAATTGTGAAAGCCGAGCCAGGCCCCACGATCCTCCTGGCGCTTCCCAGCTCCAGCCGCAGGCGTCCCCTCAGGGTGTAGATCGTCTCGTGCTTGACCTTGTGGTACTGGCGGCTCAGGCGGCGGCCCTTGTGGATGATGAGGATCTTCGCCACGTAGCGGGGGGCCTGGGCGTACCAGATCTCCCGCCCCCAGGGCTTCTCCACGGTCCTGACCGCCTGCCGGTACCTCATCCCAGCCTGCTGTAGGCCCCGACCCGGGAGCCCCCTGCCAGGGCCGTCTGGGCCTCGAGGCTGGCCTGGACCCCGATCCGGCAGCCCCTTCCCACCACGCAGCGCTTCAGGCGAGCCCCCTCCCCGATCGCCGTGCCGCCCAGGACCACGCAGTCCTCCAGGCTGGCCCCCCGCCCGATGCGGCAGCCCGGGCCCACGCAGACGTTTCCAGAGAAGCGCGCGAAGTCCCCGACCTCGGTCTTGGGGCCGAGCAGGACCCTGCCCCCTTGCGGCTCCCCGAGCTCCCGGCCCAGGCGGACCCCCCGGGCGAGGAGGAGGCTTCTGCGCCTGCGCCCCTCGGGCTTGAAGGGCGCGCGGCCGGAGAGGATGTCGAGGTGGGCCTGGAGGTAGCTCTCCACAGTGCCGATGTCGATCCAGTAGCCGGCCGCGACGTAGCCGAAGAGGCGGGCCTGGTTCTGGAGGAGCTGCGGGAAGAGGGAGCGCTCCAGGGAGTAGGGGGACCCGGGCGGGATGAGGCCCAGGACCCGGGTCTCGAAGAGGTAGGCCCCGGCGTTGATGGTGTTGGTCTCGATCTCGTCCCAGGAAGGCTTCTCGAGGAACTTCCGGATCCGGCCTGACTCGTCGGCCCTGACCAGGCCGTAGAGGGTGGGGTCCTTGACCCGGGTAAGGGCGATCGTCACCTGGGCTTGGTTCTGCCGGTGGAACCTGAGGAAGGCGGGGAGGTCCAGGGCGTTGAGAACGTCGCCGTTCAAGGCCAGGACCGTCCTCTCCCCGCGCAGGAGCCCCTCCGCGTTCTTGAGCCCGCCCCCAGTGCCCAGGGGGATCTTCTCGTTGACGAAGCTCAGGCGCAGGGAGGAGCCCAGGCCCCCCAAGGCCTTTCGGAAGGCCTCCGGGCGGTAGGAGGTGCAGAGGATGGCCTCCTGCACGCCGTGCCTGGAGAGCATCTCGAGCTGGTAGAGCAGGAAGGGCTTATTGAGAACGGGGAGGAGGGGCTTGGGGGTGTCCAGGGTCAAGGGCCGAAGCCTCGTCCCCAGCCCGCCGATGAGAATGACGGCCTTCATGACCCAGAATTCTACAAAAATACGGCTTGGGTCCAAAGTGCTATACTCTGAGTGCTCTACTCCGAGCCCTTGATGACTCCCTGGGAGCCCTCAGCCCCCTCCTTGCGCCCGAGCCGGAGGGTCCTGGCCGCAAGCCTCCTGGGGCTTGCGGTTTTCCTGGCCTGGCAGGCCTGGGCCGTGAGATCTTTCATCAGGGTCGAGACCAGGCCTCCTGCCTGGGATCAGGCGATCCACATGGAGATAGCCCTGGACTACCGCAGGGCCATCGCGGCCGGGCGCTGGGATGAGGCCTTTCACCTGCGGCCCAAGCCCGGCATGCCTCCCTTCCCGCCCCTCTACCACCTGCTCCTCGCCAGGGCCTACTCCTCGGAGGACCCGGCCGGCGCCGCCCTCTGGGCGAACTGGCTCTATCTGGCCCTCCTCTGCCTCTCCCTCTTCGCCATCGCCTACGAGTTCAGGCCGGATGCCACGGCCCTGGCAGGGGTCGTGATCTTCGCCTGCGCCCCCGAGGTCCAGAGGCTGCTCTTGACCCAGTTGATCGACCTTCCGGTCGCGGCCCTGGCCGCGGCCGCGGTCTGGGCCCTTTTGCGCTCCGAGGGCTTCCGGCGCTGGGGGCCCTCCCTGGGCTTCGGCCTCCTCCACGCCCTCGGGATGATGCACAAATGGAGCTTCTTTACCTACATGCTGCCCGCCTACGTGTGGGCCGCGGGGGCTTTCCTGGAGAGGGAAAGCAGGTGGAAGGCGCTCGGAGCGCTCCTGGTCGCGGCGGCCGGCTGCCTCCCCTGGTACCTGGCCCACCTTCCGGTGATGCTCCCGCGCCTCCTCGAGGCCTCCGCGGACTTCGCGGTCCCTGTCTGGAAGGGGGGGGCCTTCTTCGCTTACCTCTGGGCCATGTCCGAGGGCCTGGGCCCCCCCTTCTGGCTGCTCGCCTTGATCGGGCTGCTTGTCCCCTCCTGCAGGCGCAACGCGCACAAGGCCTGGGTGATCCCGGCCTGGGTCATCTCATCCTATCTCTTCTGGGCCGTGGTCCCCAACCGCCAGCTCCGCTTCCTCCTTCCCGGCCTTCCGGGCCTGGCCGTGGCCTGCGGGGCTTGGCCCAGGCCCGTGCTCTGGGGCCTGGCCGCTTTCCAGGTCTTCGGCGCCGCGAACCTCACCGCGGGCTGGGTGAGGCCCCTGCGCCTTCCCCTCCCCTTCCACACCCTGACCCTCCTTCCCGGCGAGGCCCCGGCCTCGGAGGATTGGAAGATCCCCGAGATCCTGCGCGAGGCCCAGGCCAGGCGCGAGCCGGACTCTCCCGTCTCCAACCTCACCCTGGTGGCCAACGCCCCGCGCTTCAACGGTCCCAACTTCACCTGGCTGGCCAAGGCCCTGGAGCTTGCGAACGTGAGGCTCCGCGGGGTCAACAGGCGCCTGTGCGAGCTCTCGGAGTTCGTGGTCTTGAAGAGCAGGGACCTGGGCCCTCCGGGGGTGATCTCAGGCCTGCCCGAGGCCGCGCGCGTGATCTCGGATCCCCGGGGATGGTTTTCCAAGGGCTACGCGGAGCTCAGGCGCTGGCCTCTCCCGGACGGGAGCGAGGCGATCCTTTTTCAGCGCCGCAGGCTCCCAGGCCCTCCCATCCCGGAGAAGAGCCTGACCTTCCAGCTCTACGAGACCGGCTCCTTCAAGGCCCAGGGGCTCAGGATCGCCCTGGGGGGCTGGGAGCGGGAGGCCGCGGCCTACCCCCTGGTCCGGGTCGA
>CAYLZQ010000104.1:0-7007 GCA_964388045.1 uncultured Elusimicrobia bacterium
GGTGTTCATGTAATAGGGAAAACGCGAGGAGCAGCCGATCCCGGAGACGAAGACGTACTTCTCCCGCGGGATGCCCAGGCTGGGCAGAAGCTTCTGGAGCGTGGCCAGGATCGCGAAATCTCCGCAGCCCGGGCACCAGCGGACCAGTTGGTCCGAGACGAAATCCTTGCGCGTCAGGGGCCCCGAGGCCGGCAGGCCGGTCGGTTCCTCCATCACGCCCTCCCCCCTGAGAGCAGGGACCCGACGGCGGCCTCCACCTCCGGGATCTTGAAGGGCTGGCCCTTGACCTTGTTCAAGCCCACGGCCGGCACGAGGTGCTTTGCCCGCAGGAGCCTGAGAAGCTGCCCCAGGTTGAGCTCCGGGACCAGGATATGCTCGAAATTGGAGAGGATCTCCCCCAGGTCGGGCGGAAGGGGGTTGAGGTACCGGAGGTGGACAGAGGAGACGGGCTCCCTCCGGTCTTGGAAGCCCTTGACCGCAGCGGTGATCGCCCCGCAGGTGCTCCCCCAACCAACCACCAGGACGCTCCCCTTGGGCTCCCCAAGAATGCTGGTGGGCGGGATGTCCTGGGCGACCTTATTGACCTTGGCCTGCCGCAGGCGCACCATCCTCTCGTGATTCTCGGGATCGTAGCTGACGTTGCCCGTCACGTCCTGCTTCTCCAGGCCGCCGATGCGGTGCTCGTAGCCCGGGGTGCCCGGGAGGGCCCAGGGCCTGGCCAGGGTCCTCTCGTCGCGCCGGTAGGGCTTGAACTCCTCCTTGGAGGGAAGGGGCGGAAACTTGAATCTCGGAAGCTTGGAGACCTCCGGTACGGTCCAAGGCTCCGAGCCGTTGCCGAGGTAGCCGTCCGACATCAGGAAAACCGGAGTCATGTACTTGAGGGCGATCCGGAAGGCCTCCAGGGTCATCGCGAAGCACTCGGACGGGGTGGCCGGAGCCACGATCGGGACGGGACACTCGCCGTTCCTGCCATAGAGGGCCTGGAGGAGGTCGGCCTGCTCGGTCTTGGTCGGAAGGCCGGTCGAGGGCCCCCCGCGCTGGATGTCGAGGATCACGACCGGAAGCTCCACCATGACCGCCAGGCCGATCGCCTCGGATTTCAAGGCGATCCCCGGGCCGCTGGTGCCGGTGGCCCCCAGCATCCCGCCGAAGGCAGCCCCCACGGCGGAGCCGATCGCCGCGATCTCATCCTCGGCCTGGAAAGTCCGCACCCCGAAGTTCTTGTGCTTTGACAGCTCGTGGAGGATGTCCGAGGCCGGGGTGATGGGATAGGAGCCGTACCATAGCTCGCGGCCAGCCAGGACCGAGGCCGCGACCAGGCCCAGGGCCGTGGCCTCGTTGCCCGTGATGTTGCGGTAGACCCCGGGGGCTATCGGGGCCTTGCGGACCTGGTAGTGGTGGTGGAATATCTCCGCGGTCTCCGCGAAGGCATTGCCCGCCCGCAGGGCCTTGGTGTTGGCCTCGACCAGAAGAGGATTCTTCTTGAACTTCTGCTCGATCCACCTCAGGGTCGGCTCCATGGGGCGATCGTAGAGCCAGTACATCATCCCCAGGGCGAAGAAATTCTTGCAGCGCTCGACTTGGACCTTGGTCAGGGGAAGCTCCGCGAGGGCGTTGCCGGTCAGGCGAGAGAGCTCCACGGGGATGACGCGATACTCCGAGAGCGAGCCGTCCTCCAGGGGGTTGGCGGCGTACTGGACCTTGGCCAGGTTCTGGGGGGTGAAGGCGTCCACGTTGACGACCAGCATCCCTCCCTTCTTCAAGTCCTTGACGTTGGCCTTGAGGGCCGCCGGGTTCATCGTGACCAGGACGTCCGGGGCGTCGCCGGGAGTGAAAACCTCCCGGGAGCTGAAATGTATCTGGTAGCCGGAGACGCCGGGAAGGGTCCCCGCGGGAGCCCGGATCTCCGCCGGGTAGTCGGGGAGGGTGGCCAAATCGTTCCCGGCCATGGCCGTGGAGGTGGTGAACTGCATGCCGGTGAGCTGAATCCCGTCGCCCGAGTCCCCGGCGAAGCGGATCGTGACCGCCTCCACCTCCTCCAGGGTCCTGGGGTCCTTGGCCTCCGGCCGGGCCTGGGCTTGGCGATCGCTAGGCGCCATCCATCTCCTCGCTGATCAAATGGGGCTGGGGGGGACGGTTGACCACCGCGGCAGGGAAATGGTCGGCCAGGTAACGGATGATCCCGTTGACCGTGACCAGGGAGGCGGGGCTCCCCCCCTCGTCGACCAGGGGCAGGTTCCTGAAGCCCTTCTCGTTCATGACCTCGATGGCCTCCCCGACGGTCTGCTCCAGCCGGGCGATGTCGGGGCTCGGGGTCATGTAGCTCCGGATGGGGTCCCTGGGCTTGGCCCTCCCGGCGGCCTTCATCAGGAAATCCCTTTCGGTGAAGATCCCGACCAGCCTCCGGCCCCGGCAGACCATAAGGCAGGAGGTCTGCCTCTCGCGCATCAGGGTCAGGGCCTCCCTCACCGTGGCGCTTTCCTCGACGCAGACCGGCTGGTCCCTGACGACGCGGAGGAGCTTCTCGCTCAAGGCCTTGGTTTTGACGGACATGGACCGAGGGAAAGCCTCCTCATCTAGAGGATACCTCTTCCGGGGGCTTAATTCAACTCAGCTCAGATCCCTCGAGGCGCAGATCAGTATCTGATAGGTCGAATCCTTGCGGAAAGGCCTGCCTGCGAAGTCCCCGAGGCGCGAGAGGACCTCGAATCCGGCCCGGCGCAGGACATCATCCAGCTCCTCGGGGAAGAACACCCTCAGCCTGCTCCTTTCCAGGTAGACGGCCTCGTTATGGGCCTGATGCCTCCAGGTCACCCGGTTGATCCTGGAGCCGGGATCGTAGGCATGGGCCTCGGTCACCCTCACCCAGCGGTTCCTGTCGCGGTAGCGGGCGATCACCCTGGGCCGGCTCTCCAGAAGGCGGTCCAGCCTTGGGTTATCGACATCCATCAGAAACCTCCCCCCGGGGGCGAGATGGGACCACACTCCCCGCAAAAGAGCCTTAAGGGAGCGGTCTTCCCTCAGGTGCTGGATCCCGTTGAAGGGAAGGAGGATGGCCTTGAATTCGCGGCCTAGGGCCAGGCGCCGCATGTCCCCCAGGACCCACCGGATGGGAAGGCCGGCTCGGCGAGCCTTGGCCCTGGCCAGGGAGAGCATCCCGGGGGATATCTCAAGGCCCGTCACCTCCAGGCCGGCCCTGGCCAGGGCCAGGGCGATGCGGCCCGTGCCGCAGCCCAACTCCAAAACCGGTCCTCCGAGGCGCCTGACCTGGCGCAGATAGAAGCGAATGTCCTTCGTCCAGCCCAGGTTCTCGAGGTCGTAGCGCCGGGGGTCGGCGTAGGCTCGTACACACGGCAAGGAGTTCGCCATGGGTTTCTTCGAATAACCCCAGAACTCCTTGTCGTGTGAAACCACAGATTCCGTATACGTCCATGCGCAAAGCGCACGGACGTATAAAGGCCGTTAAGGCTCCTTGAGCACGAACTGCATGGTCGTGGAGCCGCAGTCGATGAGGTCCCCGTCCTTGAGGACGACGCTGCCCGAGACCTTGGCCCCGTTGAGGACCGGGTAGCCCTCCGTGACCGCCACCAGGACGTAGCCCTCCGGCTTCCTGTGGATCGAGGCGGCCACCTCGGGGGCCGAGCCGAAGAAGCCGGCGCCCTTGATCGGGATCTGGACCCGATCGGACTTCCCGATGTAGGTGGACATGCCCTTGAGCTCGTACTCGGGCTGGGCCACCACTCCCTTCAAGACGCGCAGCCACCCCACCTTGGCGGCCGGACCCTCCTTGGCCTGAGCCGTGGCGGCCGCCACGAGCTCGGCCTGCTTCTGGGGGGAGATGACCAGGGTCGCGTCAGGGGCCTTTTTCTCAGCGGGGGCCGCGGCCTCGGGCGGGGGGGCGTCCTCCACGAAGACCAGGGCGTGCTTGGCCAACCCCACCACGTCGTCGTGGTGGAGGCCCGCCTTTTTGATCCTCTTTTCGTTGACGTAGGTCCCGTTGGTCGACTCCAGGTCCTCGACGTAGTAAGTCCCCCCCTGGAGGGCGATCTTGCAGTGGTGGCCCGAGATGGCGGGATTGTCGATGACTATGTCGTTGTCCGGCTTGCGCCCGACGCTGAGGCTCTCCTTGTCGATCGGGATCTCCTTGATGACGGCCGCGCCGAACTTGAGAAGCAGCTTTGGCATCTCCTCAACCTCCGAAAATCCTCGAGACCAGCCCCTTGAGCGAGAGCTCCTCCTTGGCCGGGACTCGCGCCGCGACGACCGTGACGTTGTCGGTCCCGCCGGCTGAGCGGGCCATGGCGATCAAGCCCTCAACGATCTTCTGGGGCTCCCCCTCCCGGCCGAGCAGCCCGGCGATCTCCCGGTCGCTGACCATCTTTGAGAGACCGTCGGTCGCGATCAGCACGATGTCCCCGGGCAGGAGGGGATGCTCGGCCACGTCCACCTTGACCTCGGGCTCGGCCCCGAGGGCTCGGGTCAGGATGTTCTGGAGGTTGGACTTCGAGGCTTCCTCGGCGGTGATCAAACCCTTGCGGACCTGGTCCGCGACCAGGCTATGGTCCTCGGTAAGCTGGCTCAGGCTCCCCCGGCGGAAAAGGTAGGCCCGGCTGTCCCCCACGTGGGCCACGGTCATGGAGCGCGCATCCGCGAGGACAGCCACCACCGTGGTCCCCATCCCCGCGTCCTTGGGGAAGGCCCGCCCCTTCTCGTAGATCATCGTGTTGGCGGTCTTGAGAAAGTACTCGAGCTGCCTTCCCCGCACCGAGAGCTGGGAATCGCCCTCCTCGGGGACCAGGTTCTTCTCTCCGCCCAGCATCTTGCGCGCGAAGTCCCGGATGACCGTGATGGCCAGATCGCTGGCCACCTCGCCTGAGTTATGCCCCCCCATGCCGTCGGCCACGACCAAAAGCCCCAGATCCGAGTCTATCGTGAAGCTGTCCTCGTTGTTGGACCGCACGCAGCCCGGATCGGTCGAGCCCGTGATCTCGAGGGAATGCCGGGTCTTCACGAGGGCTCCTTGGGATCGACCCTGACCGTCTGCTCGGGGGAAACCCCCTGAAGGGGGTGGGCCTCCAGCGAAGGCAGGGTCTGCGCCATGGCCGCCTCGGAGGCCTGGACGGGGACCGGGGAGGGCTGGGCCGGAAGCGTGGCCTCCGGGGATGGGACTGCGGCCGGCTGTGCCGGCTGGGCCGCCGCGCCGGCCGGCGCCTGGGGAGGAGGAGTCGCGGCCAGGGCCGCTGCCGCGGCCCCGGACTTCACGGCCGCAAGGCAGGCCCTCAGGTCCCGCGCCATCTCCGAGGCGCGCTGGTAGCGCTCCTCGGGCTTCTTGGCCAGGCCCTTGTTCAGGATCGGCGCCACGCAGGGGGGAAGGTTCTGGTTGATCGTCATGGGATCCGGATGAGGCTCGTTGGCGATCTGGAAGAGCAGGGTCCCGATCCCCTCCCCGCCCTTGAAGGGTTTTTCCCCGGTCAAGAATTCGAAAAGGGTCACGGAGAGCGAGAAGATGTCCGCCCTCCCGTCCACCTTCTTGCCCGCCACCTGCTCGGGGCTCATATAGGAAGGGGTGCCCATGACCGTGCCCGTGGCCGTCTTCGAGGAGGCCGTGATCCGGGCGATCCCGAAGTCGGTCACCCGGAGGGATCCGTCCTTGAGGAGCATGATGTTGGCCGGCTTGATGTCCCGGTGGACGATTCCCTGGCCGTGGGCGTAGTCCAGGGCCTCGGCCGAGATGGCCACGTACTCCATGGCCTGGGCGGGGGAAAGCAGATTCTCCTTGCCGGTAAAGCGCGTCAGGTCGTGGCCGTCCAGGAGTTCCATCGCGATGTAGGCCACCTCCTGCTCCTCGCCCGCGTCGAAGATGCGCACGATGTTGGGGTGGTTCAGGGTCCCGGCCGACTCCGCCTCGCGGAAGAAGCGCTCCTTGATCTCCTTCGTCGAGGCGGCGTCGGAGCCCTCCTCGAGCATCATGGTCTTGATCGCGACCATACGGTTGATCTTGGGGTCCTTGCCAAGGTAGACGATCCCCATGGCACCCCGCCCGAGCTCCTTCTCGATCTCGTAGCGCCCGAGGGTGGGCTTGGTCGCCCCCCCGGCGATCATCACCGTCCCCTCCTTCTTGGCCCCCCCGATCCCCCCGAAGACGGCCCCCTCGCTGGCGGCCTTGAGCATCTTGATCTTATCCTGGATGTCCTTGTACTTGGGGTCCTTGGCCGCTATGTGCCCCAGGACCGCGGCCGCCTTGGCGAATTGCCTCTTCCTCTCGAAATCGAGGCAAAGGTTGTAGAGGGTGTCCTTCATGTTGTCGTCCAAAGGGCAGAGGCGGAACTTCTCGAAGGCCATGTCCAGCATCCCCTGGCCCTGGAAGGAGAGGCCCAGCATCTTGTTGGTCTCGATCGCCGAGGCCTCCACGAGCTCCTTGCCCTTCTCGGTCACGAAGAAGCGCTTGGAGACGATCACGAGGTAGCCCACCGCCAGCAGGGCCGAGGGGTAGGCGATCTTGATCCATTGCCCCCCCACGAAGAGGTAGGTCCCGGCAGCCGCCAGGACGAGGAGGAAGACGAAGCTCAGGGCCGCTCCCCAGAGGGCCTTGAGGCGCGGCAGGAGGAGCATGACGAAGAGCCCCATGGCCGCGATCAGGGCCCACTCGAGGCTGGCCGCCCAGGGAGGGCGCGTGAGGAACTTGCGGTGCAGGATGTTCTCGATGACGTTGGCCACCATCTCGACCGCCGGGAAGTTGTGGGCCACCGGCGTCACGTAGAGGGTGGCCACCCCGGTGGCCGTCAGGCCCAGGACCACGATCTTGTCTTTGAAGACGTCCATAGAGACCTTGTCGTTGATCACATCCTGGAAGGAGTAGTAGCGGAAGGTCTGGGCCGGGCCGTTGAAGGAGAGCAGCATCTGGTTGCGCTCGTCCAAGGGGATCGAGAAGTTGCCGAACTTGAGCTCGCGGCCCGGGACCAGGGTGCCCTCCAGTTGGGAAATCGCTGCTCCGATGAGCCCTCTAG
>CAYLZQ010000105.1:0-6973 GCA_964388045.1 uncultured Elusimicrobia bacterium
CGGTCATCACGCCCTCGCCGCAAGCCCCTTCCGCGGTCCCAGCTGCCCCGGCTCCGCCAGCGCCGGTCAAAGCCCCCCAGGCCGAGTTCGACGAGTTCGGCCGCCGCAGGCGCAGGAAGCGCTTCGCCCTGCCCAGGCCGAGCCTCCTGCGTGGGCTTCTCAAGGAGAAGCCCACAGCGCCCCAGCAGGCCCCTGCGGCTCAGCCGGCGGCCCCGGCGCCGGCACCGGGCGCCCCCGGGGCTCCTCCAGGGGAGGCCGGGATCTCCACTGACATGCCCAACTTCCCCTATCCCTGGTACATCAGCCAGGTGCGCTTGGGCCTCTGGCAGCAGTGGTCCTCCCGCCTGCCCCGCGAGGCGGGGGAATGCGTGGTGGTCTTCTCGATTCTGCCAAACGGGGGCCTGGTGGACCTCAGGACGGAGGTGAGCTCCGGGGACGCCGGCTTTGATCTCACGGCCCTGAGCGCTGTCCAGGACGCTGCCCCCTTCCCGCCGCTTCCCAGGGGCTTTGCGGAGCCCTTCCTCAAGGTCCATGTGACCCTGAAGACCCAGTGAAAACCTCCTATGAAAATCATACTTGAGGATTACGTCCCCTTTGACCGAAGCGTCCAATGGCGCATCCACGACGCCTACTACGCCTCCCGGGGGATCGCGGCCTGGAAGGAAGGGATTCTTCCCTATTTCGGAACCAACAACTATCCCAGCGTGCGGGCCGACGCCCGGTTGATCCTCGAGGTCGCCAGGGAACTCATCGGAGCCGGGCGCCTGGGCCGCAAGGAGAAGATCTTCATCCTGGAGATCGGGGGAGGGCTGGGCCAGTTCGCCCATCATTTCTTCAAGGCGCTCAGGGAAGGCTGCGGGGAGCTCGGGCAGGAGCTGGAGGGCAGGATACGCTACGTCTTCTCGGACTACTCAAGGAAAAACCTCGGGGAAGCCGTCCGCACCCCGGCCCTTCAAGGCCTAGTCCGTTCCGGGAGGCTGATCCCGGCCAGGTTCGATCTCCGCAGGCCGAAGGAAATCCGTGACCATCAAGGAAGGGCCATGGCGCCGCGCTTCACGGCGATCCTGGCCAACTACGTCTGCTGCGTAAGTCCGATGAAGCTGATCCGGAAAACGAACGGGGGCTATCAAGAAAAGTATCTGCGCTTGGGGGTCAGGACGAAGGGAAAGGCCACGGCCCGCCGGCTTCTGCAAGCCTACCTGGAAAAACCGACCCAGCCCCGGATCATCCAGAACCTCGTGCCCTCTTACGAGTGGCGGGCGGTTGAGCTTGAGGCTTCTCTTCCCGGCATCCACGCGCAGGTCCTGAGGGCCTTGCTCCAAGAAGCCCGGGAAGCCACCCTGACCTACCCCGCCGTCTTTCTGGATGCCATGCGCAGCCTGGAGGCCAGGTCCCTTCCAGGAGCGCTTTTCCTCATCAACGACTGTGGGACCCTCCTCAAGCAAGGTTTCCAAGGACTGAAGGAGTGTGCGCCCAGCTTCTACGGCAACACCCTCAGTTGCCCGGTCAGCTTCCCTGTCCTGGAGGCCTTCTGCAGGCAGGCGGGCTGGGATGTGGCTCTGAGCCGGGACCCCTCTTTCGCGATCCACACCGCGGCAGTGCGCTTCATGCCCAGGGCTCCGGATTCCTTCCGCAAGGCCTTCAGGAGATCGGACAAGGAGAGGCATAAGGGGGAGGACATCACGGACCTGGGCTCGGCCGGGGTCGAGGCCTTCGAGAAGAAGAACTACCTGCACGCCATCAGGCACTTCAAGCGCTGCCTGAGGCTGGACCCTGAAAGCCCCGAGGTCCTCTACAGGCTGGGGGAGGCTTGCGTGGAGGCTGGGCTCGCCGAGGAGGCCATCGCCTTCCTCGGCAAAGGGAAGGAATTCGACGCCTTCCGGCTCCACGACTTCGATTATCAGCTCGGGCGGGCCTGCCACCGACTGGGAAGATTCCAGGAGGCCCTGGTCTCCTACGAGAATTCCCTCAAAAGGGACGACCACTCCACGACACACGCCAACCTGGGATTCGTCTACCTGGACCTGAGGGAGCTCCGGAACGCCTCCCGCTGCTTTCGCAAAGCCCTGGCCCTGGATCCAAAAAATGCCCGCGCTCGAAAGGCCCTGGAGGCCATGCGGAGCGTCGGCGATCAGGCGGCGGCAAGCTCCTGAGCCTGACCAGCGGTCACTCTAGGGTGGTGTGCTTCTTCGAGAGCAAATCCGCCCGGGCTATCTCCTTGAAGTCCAAGCGGCTTAGAGCCCGATATGGAAGGAGCACAACTCGGGCAAGATTAAAATCTTTGAAGCCCCCGAAGTCCTCGCCGCCCTTGGCAGCCTGCGCCTCCTTTCTGTCGAGCCAGCGAAGCCTGGCCAAATCCTTGAATTCCATGCCTCCTCCTGAAATCAACATAGTTTAGGCCGGATTTCTCATTTTGTCAAACCACGGACGCGTTACATTTCTCAACATTGCTGTTACATCTTGGCCAGCACCTGGACCTTGCAAGACTCATCAGCGGCAGGAAGCGCGGGCCTGGAATTGCTAAAATCTCTCTAGCGCCCTGATGCCCCTTCATTCCAGATTTCCTGCCGAACCTCCTGACCCCAAGGCCATGGCTCAGCGCGTCCGGGGCCTCGTCGAGGGAGGGGCCCGGGAGTGACTCCAGAGGAAGCGCTCAAGCGCCGCTGGGGCTACGACTCCTTCAAGCCGCTCCAGCGGGAGGCCGTGGAGGCGGCGCTCTCCGGGCGCGACTGCCTGGTCGTGCTGCCGACCGGAGGGGGAAAAAGCCTCTGCTACCAACTGCCCGCGGCCATGGGCCGGAGGCTCGTCCTGGTCGTCTCGCCCCTCATCGCCCTCATGGATGACCAGGTGGCCGCGGCGCGAGAGGCCGGCTTGGCCGCGGACGCCCTCCATTCGAACCTCGAGTCCGACCACAGAGGCGAGGCGTATCGGAGGCTGGCCGCGGGCAGGACAGAGCTCCTCTACGTCAGCCCCGAGCGCCTCCTCATGGGAGACCTGCTCGAGGATGTCGCCCGGCGCCTGATCCTGATAGCGGTGGACGAGGCTCACTGCGTCTCGCACTGGGGCCACGAGTTCAGGCCCGAGTATCGCCGACTGGCTGAGGTCATGGAGCGCTTCCCAAAGGCCTCCCGCATGGCCCTGACCGCGACGGCGACCCCCGCTGTCCAGGAGGATGTCTGCTCCCAGCTCGCCCTGCGCCAGCCCTTGCGCCTCATAGGACACCCGGACAGGGCCAACCTCGTCTACCGAGCCTTTCCGCGCCGAGACCAGTTGGCCCAAGTGCTCGGCATCGTGCGCCGCCATCCCGGAGAGGGAGGCATCGTCTACGCCCAGACGCGCAAGGACGTGGAGCGGCTGGCCGCGGGGCTTGCGGGGGAGGGGATCTCCTGCGCGGCCTATCACGCGGGCCTGCCCGCGGACCACAGGCGCAGAGCCCAGGACGATTTCGTAAACGAGCGCTTGGACGTGGTGGTGGCCACCATCGCCTTCGGGATGGGGATCGACCGCTCCAACGTCCGCGCCGTGGTCCACGCCAACACCCCGCGCTCCGTGGAGCACTACCAGCAGGAATCGGGGCGAGCGGGCCGCGACGGTCTGCCGGCCGAGTGCGTGCTGCTCTTCGCCGCCTCGGACCTCGCCACTCATAGGGGCCTGGCGTGGAAAAACGGGGCTCTTGCGCCCGAGCGCCAGCTCGCCCTGGAGCGCCAACTGAGGGAGATCGGCCGCTACGCCGTGGCTCCGGTATGCCGGCACCGGCTGCTCGCCGAGCACTTCGGCGCGCCGTATCCGGCCGATGGGGCCAGCGGCGACGCCGAGGCCTGCGCCGCCTGCGACGTCTGCCTCGGCGAGACCAAGAGCCTCCGGGCCGAGGAAGCCCTCCTGACGGCCAAGAAGGTCTTGAGCGGGGCCTGGCGCGCCGACGGCCGCTTCGGGACCGGCTACGTCGTCAACCTGCTCCTGGGCCGCGCCGACGAGCGCATGCGGCGCAACTCTCATGACAGGCTCCAGGTCTTCGGCCTCCTCAAGGAGTCCGGGGAGGCGGCCGTGCGCTCCTGGATAGACCAGCTCATCGTCCAAGGCTTCCTGGAGGTCGTAGAGGAGCGGGAATATCCTCTTCTGCGCATCACGGAGGCAGGAAAAGCCCTGTGTCGAGACGAGGGAAGCGTGCGGCTGGGCGTGCCGGCTCCCCAGGCCGCGCGCGCAAAAAGGAAGCCCAAGGCCTTGGCAAGGGGAATCCCTCCCGGTTCGCCTGACGAGGAACTCTTCGAGCGTCTGCGCGGGCTCCGGCGTCAGATCGCGGAACGCTTGGGCGTCCCGCCCTACATCGTCTTCCACGACAGCGCCCTGCTCGAGATGGCGGCCCTCAAGCCCAGGACCCTCGAGGCCTTGCGCGGAGTCAAGGGAGTCGGCGAGCGCAAGCTCGAGCGCTACGGGGCCGCCTTCCTGGAAACGATCTCCGGCAAGCCCCCGGAATCCGCGGCGACCACCGGCTAGGCTCTCTTCCGCAGGAAGGTCGAGAATGACGGCAGGACCGCATCGCCGGCCGCGACCGGAAGCTATAGGCAATGGAGGCATGGTAGAGCGCCTGCGCTCATTGAGCCGATCCTTCAGGGTGGAACTCGCGGCCTATCGGCTGGTGATCAAGGACCCGCGCACGCCCCGCGCGGCGCGCTGGCTGCTCGCGGCAGCGCTCGGCTACGTCTTGTCCCCGATAGACGCCATCGTGGACAGCATCCCGGGCCTGGGCTTGCTCGACGACATCGTCGTGGTGGGGGTGCTGGTCTGGCTGGCCTTGCGCCTGGCGCCTCGGGAAGTCATCGAGGAGTGCCGCGACAAGGCTCGCCGCCAGACGTTCACCTGATTGGGCTTATGCCACGATCTCTTTCAAGGGTGTATTGCTCGACACGCGGTAGGGAATCATATCACGATCCCATTAATTGGATCATTTCCTGGGAATCTTGAGCGCACCGCTCCAAACGTCCCCATGTTTCAGCGGTCAAGATTCCCCAGGGTCACGGAGAAACGACTTGCTCCTAACGAGATAAAGCCCCTGGGGACCTGGAGCCGTTGCTCCGATGAAACCAGGGGAGTCTCAGAGCGGTGCGCTCAGAATCTGATCCAATTCGGCTGCAGGCCCAGTTCTTGAAGTCTATATTGGGGTCGTGCGTGTGCGCGGAGTGCACCCAAAATAAGTAGGTGATTTCCGTGGTCACGACGGGTTCAGCCCGCTTTCTTTAATATGCTGGTCCGGGTCCTGTCGCCGTGTGGCCCCATCGCACCTGCGGCCGGCCCGCGGACTTCGCCGCGGTTCCTCCTCGGCGCGATCCGACCCCACGACGCCACCCGGCCCATTCAAGGAAGCGGGCTGAACCCTCAGTTCCACAGGTAGTCCCATCGTCCGTTGAGCCGCGCCAAGCGCAGTTGCAAGATGGCCTGGGCCTGCTGCTTTTCCCAGTGCATTCCAGCCTGCTTCAGACGCATTCCGACCAGATGCTTGCAACTGCTCTCGGTCACGCCTGAGCCAATAAAGTATCCCTTCTTGCGCAGCTCGGCGTAACGCATTCGCTGTTTGTTCGTCTTGAAGTATCCAATAGTGGTCCGCAGCACCTCCCGCGCCGCCAACGATTTGGTTGTAATACGCCTCATCGCGGCGATGACTTGGACCACTTTGCCCTGGTAAAGTTTGTCACTCCAGCGCCCGGCCCATTGCTTAGCGAACTTGTTGTCCTCACCCCACACGGCTCGGGCCAATGTCCAGAGCTTTTCGGTGGCGTGATAGTAGTCAATGATCTCCACTCGATTGTTGGGCAGGGTCAGCTCGGCCTGGTTCCATATCCACTCTGCGCCGTCACCTATCACAACGACCTCGCTGGCTTGGTCGATCCCTTGTTTGAGGGCCTCTACGTAGAGCCGCCGATAGAATGTCTCCGCGTTTTCAAGGCCTGCTACATACCGAGTTTGTTCTCGAACCGGCTCCTGACCTTTCAGCGGTATGCGCGTCGTGAAAATAGTCCCCACCTTCACCTCGCGCCATTCCTTTTGCCCACGGATGGGGATGTGCGTGCCGTCCGGCGACACATACAACCGCTCCGGCGCCTCATAGACCTCTCGCGGCTTTGGCGTCTTGGGTTGCCATACTTTCTCGATCTCTTCCTGCTCCTGGAGCTCCAATTGCCGCCCCAGCTTTCCCGCGATCAGCCGGCCTTCTTCCATGCTCACCCGTATGCCCGTCAGCCGCTCCAAGAGCTCTTGGCCGTGCTCAAAGCTCACCTCGGCGTTGGTCAGGCAGATCGCCTCTCGAATCGTCGGACTGAAACTCGTCCCCATCACATCCAGAGCCTTGTCCAGAGGAAACCTCCCCGCTTGGCATTTGCGGCAATGGTAGTAGGCGCGAGTGACCCGTATTTCCCGAAACCACGTGCTTATGACCTTGCTGCGGTCTGCGACATAACGCATCCACCCTCCACAGCCAGCACAAGCGATCCGCCCTCCCTCGTAGCCATTGCCCAGACCGCGCTCCAGCGACGCTTGCAATAGTTTCCCCCCAACGCATAGCATTCGCTCGCGTAGTCCGTTCTCTAAAACCTTGAGCCCGTCTTCCTTGGTCTGGGCTGCCTGCTTGATACCGTAGGCGTAGGCAGCGCGGATTTCCTCAAGCAACTTCTGCTCCAGCCACTCTGGCATGGCGACGGCATTTGGCGAGACGGCTGCAACTGTGCTACACTCAACGACTGGTCCCTGCATGGTTGAGCTCCCTTAGGGGCTATGGCTCGGCGTCCATGCCTAGAACACATAGTCGTTGAGTCTATCATGCAGGGGCTTCTCTTTTCTCATCTTAAGAGAGAAACCGCTGGAACTGAGGCAGGGCCAGGGCTTGGCCTGCTTCCTTGAGCGGGCCGGGTGACGGCTTGGGGTCGGATCGGGCCGAGGAGGAACCGGCGCGACAGTCGCCGGGCCGGCCGCAGGCCCGATG
>CAYLZQ010000106.1:0-6972 GCA_964388045.1 uncultured Elusimicrobia bacterium
CAACGAAGTTTGGAGGCGGCATTCCCTCGCGTTATCGCTCGGTCAAAAATGGTTGCGACCGAGCCCGGGGACCCGCCGAAGGCGGGTGGACGAGGAAGTGGTTGGAGGCGCGAGCCGGAAACCGGAGCTCGGCAGAGCGGAAACCATGGGGCCCAAGCCTCCAGGCCTCAAGCCTCAGCAGCACCCGGGTCAGCCTGCTCAGGATCGGGGCAGGGGTTCGCTGCCTGCGGGCGGCTGCCAGGAGGGGCCCGGTGATGGCCCTGATCTCGGTGCGGCGTCCGGCCTGGAGGTCCTGGAGCATGGAGTTGCGCTGCCTGGGGGCGTTGCGGCAGGCCCGGACCACCAAGTCCGCCATGTCGGCGTAGAGGGGCCTGTGGCCCTCCTCCCGGGCGATAGCGACCGCTTCCGAAAGAGCCTTGAGCATGATTTCGCGGAGGGCCGGGTCCCTGGCCAGCTCCCCGTTGGGGACCCCGCAGAGCGCCCCCAGGGGGTTGGTGGCCGCGTTGAAGCAGAGCTTGGTCCAGAGCATCCTTTCCTCGGACCTGGCCAGGGTCACCTCCCAGTTCCCTGCGCGCAATTCCCTGCGCGCGGCGGCCAGGGCGGCTCCATTGGATGAGGTCCCGGCGAGCATGATCCTGTTGCCCCAGGCGTGGGCCACCGCTCCTGGCCGTGGGCGGTCGGCCGCGAAATAACAGGAGCCCAGGACCGTCCTCTCCGGCCCGAAGGCGGCCTTGAGAATCCTCTCTTGGCCGAGCCCGTTCTGGAGCCCCACGACGGCCGCGCCAGGGCCGATCCAGGCCCGCGCGGATCGGACCGCGGCCTCGGTGTCCGGAGCCTTCACGCAGAAGAAGGCCGCCTCGCAGGGCCTTTCCTCGCGGCGGGCGCTCAGGAGACGGCGAACCCTGCGCCTGGCCCCGCCCGGACTGGTCAAGACCAGGCCGGATCTCGCCAGACGGGACTCCGCGGCCCTGCTGCGTCCCAGGAGCAGGACCGCGCGTCCTGCCTGGGCCCAGCGGGCCGCGAGCACTCCTCCGACCGCCCCGGGGCCCACCACGAGGATCATTTGTCGCCCGCCCTCTGTGGTGGCATGGGCGACAAATGATTTTCCTCCATAATCCCCCCTACTCCTGAATCCTCTCCCCCTCAAGGGGGAGTGGACTTCGCTGCCGTTCTGCTTGGCGTTCGGACACTTGGCGTTGAGGGCAGGCGTTCCATTGTCGGATACCGCCCCCTTCAGGGGGGGCGGTGTGGCCTGCCCCAAAAGAGTATGCTACAAAGTAAGAACCCCCCCGACCAAGATCAGGGGGGTTCACTCCTGCAGGCCTGAGGGGATCAGGCGTTGACCATCTTGGCGCGCGAGATGTCGCCTTTCTTGTCCAGGTAATAAAGGTAGCCGGACTCTTTCTTGATGCCGACCTTCTGGACCTTCTCGGGCTTGCCGCCCTTCTTTCCGCCTCGGGCCATCTTGGCTCGGGAGACGTCGCCTTGCTTGTCGATGTAATAAAGATAGCCCTGCATGCGCTCGACGCCGCACTTCTGCACTTTCTCTGCCATGGTTGCGTTAACCTCCGTTGCTTCCTGCGGGATGCCTCAGTCCTTTCCCGTGAGCATCCACTCTATCATATCTCAGACGGGAAGGCAAGGAATTTCCGAGGAGGAATCCCGCCTCCCCCGCGGGGAGGGGGCGAGCAGCGGGGAGGGGGCGAGCAGCGGGGAGGGGAAGAGGAGCGGTAGCGGAGAGACCGTCTGTCCGGCGTCGCCGCTACTTCTGCGGCCTGCGGAAGAGGGGGATCTGCTCCTCCTCGGGCTTCATGATCAACTGTTCCCTCAGCCAGGCGTCCACCAAGGGCTTTGAGAATCGGTACTGGCGGCCGATGCGCGAGGCGGGAACCATCTTCTTGCGGATGAGGCCGTAGATTTTCGAGCGTCCCATCCCGAGGTACTGGGCCAGGGTTTTGATGTCCATGACCTCGGGGACCGGACCGGCCAGGGCCTTGCGCGCCGCCTTGCGTTTTCTCTTCATGGGTCGATTGGAAGGGGTATTTTTTAATTTCCCATGCCTTCTAACAATCATAGTGTACGTCATGTGTCATATATTGTCAAGTATTGTTTTACGGAGCGCTCCCCATCGGGGGCCGGATTCTTGCCAGTCCCGGCCCAATTTGATATAGTACCTCACCATGCCAATCTACGAGACCATCGTCATTTTGAAGCCCACCCTCTCGGATCAGGAGGTGGCCGCCTTCATGGACAAGACCAGGCAGGGGATCTCCGCCGACGGCGGGGATATCCTAGGCCATGAGGTCTGGGGCCGCAGGAAGCTCACCCACATGATGGGCAGGGCCCGCGAGGGAATCTACACCTTCTTCAAGTTCCGGGCCGCGCCGGCCCTGCTCAGGAAGCTCAGCCACGGCCTGAGCATTATGGACAGCGTCCTGCGCTCCTTCTCCGTGGTCGCTGTCGAGCGGAGAGTGCGCGAGAAGAAGCCGAGGGCGGCGGCCGCGGCCCCGGCGGGGAGGATAGGATGAGCGGCTTACGCCTGCCGGAGCAGAACCAGGTGATGCTGACGGGCCGCCTGACCAAGGACCCCGAGCTGCGCTACACCCAGAAGGGCACCGCGATGTGCCGCTTCCGGATCGCCGTCAATCGCCGCTACAAGGACAACGCATCCGGGGAGTGGAAGGACGACACGACCTTCGTTGGAGTCGTGGTCTGGCGCCAAGTCGCCGAGTCCTGCGGCCAGAGGCTCAGGAAGGGAGCCCCCGTCCACGTCGAGGGGCGCCTGCGGAGCTACGAGTTCGAGGACAAGGACCGCCCTGGCCAGAAGCGGAGCATGCTCGAGGTCGAGGCCCGGCGCGTGCAGTTCCTCGCCCCTGGCGAGGGCAAGCCCCCGGAGGGCAAGGCTGGGGCCGAGGCGAAGCCAGAGGCTGAGGCCCAGGAGGCCCCGGCGGCCTCCGGAGAGGCCGACATCGAGGAGGTGCCTTTCTGATGCCTCCCGCGGAAAATCCCAAGACCGAGGAAGGGGCGGTGGCCGCTCAGGCGGAAGGGGCGCCGGCCCAGGCGCGGCCCATGGGCGCCAAGCGTCCTGAGGCCGGCCGACGCCGCCCGCCCTTTCCGGTGCGCCGCAAGGTCTGCCGTTTCTGCGCGGAGAAGGTGCGCGACATAGACTACAAGCAGATCCAGGTCATCAGGACCTTCATGGCGGACGGCGGGAAGATGCTCTCCAGCCGGATGACGGGCACCTGCGCCAGGCACCAGAGGCAACTGGCCAGGGCCGTCAAGCGCGCCAGGAACCTGGCCCTCCTGCCCTACGTGGTCTACTGAGCGAGCTTTCAATGAAGGTGATTTTGCGCTCCGACGTCGAGAACCTGGGCCGCGCCGGGGAGATCAAGGAGGCGGCCTCCGGCTTCGCCCGCAACTACCTGATCCCCCGCCGCCTGGCCGTGGAGGCGACAGCCTCCGCCCTGCGCTGGTGGGAAAAGGGCCAGGAGAGGCGTGCCAAGCTGGCCGATGAGAGGCTCGCCCAGGCCCGGGAACTGGCCCAGAAGCTCGGAGGGGTCAGCCTCTCCTTCTCAAGACCCGCCGGCTCGGAGGGCAAGCTCTTCGGGTCGATCGGCAAGTCCGACATCCTCAAGAGCCTCAAGGCCTGCGGCTACGCCGTGGACAAGCAGGCCGTCCTTTTGGAGTCGGCGATCAAGCAGACGGGCGAGCACGAGGTGGAGCTCCGGCTGCTTCCCCAGGTGACCACCAGGATCAAGGTGACGGTCGTCGCGAGGGAATAGCGCGCCGCAGTCCTGACCGCGGCGCGAGCCGTTGTCCTTGCCGTTTTGTTGTTTTGTTCCTCAATGTCCAATAACCCCGTTCCCCTTCCCCCCCAGGCCCTTGAGGCGGAGATGGCCGTTCTGGGCTCGATGCTCATCGAAAAGGACGCCGTGGAGAAGGCCCTGGACCAACTCGACGAGAAGGATTTCTACCAGGACTCCCACCGCAAGATATTTCGGGCCCTGCGCGAGCTCTATCAGCGCGGCGCGGCCGTCGACCTCGTGACCGCGGGGGAGGAACTCCGAAGGCTCAAGCTTCTCGATGAGGCGGGAGGGATGGAAGCCCTGACGGCCCTCATCCACAAGGTGGCCACCGCCGCCCACGTGGACTACTACGCCCGCTTGGTGAAGGAGAAGTCGATTTTGAGGGAGCTCATCAACACCGCGACCCAGGTCATCACCTCCTGCTACACCGAGGCCAAGGAACCCTCCGAGATCCTCGACGAGGCCCAGGCCAAGGTCCTCAGGGTGGCCGAGAGGCAGACACTCCACGGGGTGGTCGAGGCCAAGGATCTCGCCCACGAGGTCATCGAGCAGATGGAGCTGGCCCACAGACGCAAGCAGGCGGTCACGGGCATCCCCTCGGGCTTGATCGAGTTCGACCGCCTGACAGCGGGTTTCCAGAAGTCCGACCTGATCCTGATCGCCGCGCGCCCAAGCCAGGGCAAGACCGCGCTCGCCTTGAACATAGCCTCCCACGTGATCCTGGATTCCCAGGATCCCAAGCCGGTCCTCTTCTTCTCGATGGAGATGAGCGGCCAGGCGATCATGCAGAGGCTTATCGCGACGGACGCCCGGGTCAACCTCCAGCAGGTCCGCAACGGCTTCTTCCCCCGCAGCCGCTGGACGGCCCTGACCAACTCCACCTCCCGCCTCTCGGAGGCCCCCCTCTACCTCGTGGACATGCCGGGCCTCTCGGTCCTGACCATCCGCTCCCGGGCCCGGCAGCTCGACGCGGAGCTCAGGCGCAAGGGGAGGAGCCTGGCCCTGATCATCATCGACTACCTTCAGCTCATCCGGGGCTCCACCTACCGGCACGAGAACCGCCAGCAGGAGGTCTCCGAGATATCGCGGGGCCTGAAATTCCTGGCCCGCGACTTGAACCTCCCCGTGATCGCCCTCTCCCAGCTCTCCAGGCGGCCCGAGGAGAAGGGCCGCTCGGACGGCCGGCCCCAGCTCTCCGACCTGCGCGAGAGCGGCGCTCTCGAGCAGGACGCGGACCTGGTCGCCTTCATCTACCGGGAGTCCTACTACAAGCCCAACGACCCGACCCTGGAGAACAAGGCCGAGATCATCATCGCCAAGCAGCGCCAGGGGCCGACCGGGTCCATCCCCGTGAGCTTCGTGCGCGAGTACACCCTCTTCGGCAGCGCGACCAGCGAGGCCGCGCCTCCCGAGAGGGAGGAGACCCAGCCCTCCCTGCACTCCCTGGATGGTTAGTATGCGCGGCAAGAAATTCGCAGCATGCGCTAACAAGGAAACCCGCTGCGAATTCCTTGCCGTCGCACCACCTTATGAAAACTGTGTCTGCTATGAAAGAGTCGTTCAACGGCCTTAATAACTCGGGGCGCTTTGCGCCCCGAGTTCAACGGCATTTAAGGCCCTGGGGGGAATGGCCCGGCGCGGGCAATGAGCCCTGTGCGCGGAGGTCTTAAGGTCTTAGGGGGCTTGAATTGTGAATTAAAATATTAATGTCTGGCACAAAATTAAAGCCTGCGTGACTCAGGGGTTATCGAAAATCCTGAGCCTGCCTCCCGCCTGCTGCAGGCCGACGCGCTTGTTCTCGAACATCTTGAAGACCGCGATCTTGTCGGTTGGGACCAGCTCCGCCGGGATCAGGAAGATGTGGATCTCGCCCTTGGCATCGTAGAAGATGAAGGTGAAGAGCTTCTTCTCCCTATTGACCTGCCCATCCTTGATGTCATCGTAGTAGAAGAGGCGATAGATCTGGCCCGTCAGCCTGACCTCCTCCCCTTTCTCGTTGACGGCCCCCAGCATCTCGCGGATGGTGATCCTCTGCTGGTCCTTCCTGTTGGCCGTGTTGGTGAGGACGATCTCGCTTTCGAGCTGGTTCTCCAGATCGGGGGAGAGGGAGAGACGGTATTTGCCCGCGCCGATATCCAGGGTCTCGGACTTGCTCAGCAGGCCCTTGACGTTGAAGAAACGGGCCTCCTGGCCATCGATGAGCACCGAGACGTAGGCGTTCTGGCTGCTGTCGAAGGCCCCGCTGATCCATACGTCCTTGCCCCCCAGGCTGTACTTGAGGCTGGTCTTCAAGTGCCTGTTGTGCAGGGCCGAGAGGTCCACCTCCTGGGCCGTTGCCCGGACCTGGCCCTCGCCCTGCCCGGCCAGGACCTTGGTGCGATCCTTGATGAACCTGTCAAAGGGCTCCAGATCCTGGCCCTGGGGGACCTGCTTCTGGTTGTTTTGGCCCTCTTGCAATTTAGGGACGAAACGGGGCTGGTCCTGGGCTCCGGCGGCCAGGGAGAAGTCCTCTTGGGCCTGGCGATTGAGCTCCTCCGGAGACTGGGCGCTGGCCGGCTTCAGTGCGGCCAGGCACAAGGCTATGGAGACGAGGACGCATGATTTCCAATGGTTCATGAGGACCTCCGGGCGTTTGGTGTCAGGCATTAACTTTCCTGTTTCCGGCTCTCCAAGAACGCGGGTATTCTATTGAATGACGATCTGGAATGCAAGCAAAAAAGTTTTAATCGATCCCGCCTTTGAAACGGAATCGTATCCTTGACGCAGTGCCGTGCCCGAGCCATACTTACTTAAAGTAGCCTTTCTAGAAGGAGGCTTGTTGGGAGAGAGTGCAAGGGGGAAGTATGAAAAAATCATTTAAGGCGGGGTCATTCAAACTCATGCTCGTGGCTGCCGGCCTCGCGATGGCGATGGCCGGGCAGAGACAAGCGTTGATGGCACAACCTGGCGGCGATGAGAACTGCAAGATCCGGTGTAGCCTTGAAGCGGACTTGAGCGGTTTTTTCGTTTGCAGCAGAAGATCTAATCAAAATCGTAAATGCCCTCCACTGAACCGCCGTGTTCCGTTTACTGCGGTGGGGCCTTGCGCAAGTGCCCAAGCGCTTTGCGAAGCTAATGCGAATACGCTTTTGCCGACTCTTCTTGCCCAATATGCAGGCAAATGCGA
>CAYLZQ010000107.1:0-6966 GCA_964388045.1 uncultured Elusimicrobia bacterium
TCCTTCCAGGAGACGCCCTTGCCGAGCGTGGAATCCGCTCTCCGGGAGATCCCGCGCTTTGCCTCCTCCAGGCCCTCGGGCCAGGAGCCCAGCCCGGCGGAGGGCGAGGTCCAGTGGGGGGTCCGGCGCGTGAATGCCCCGGCCGCCTGGCCCACGAACCAGGGGGCGGGGGTCAAGATCGCGATCGTGGACACGGGGATCGACCCCCAGCACCCCGAGCTCGCGGGCAGGATAGCCGGCGGCTACAACGCGGTGGACAAGCAAGCCCCCTGGGCGGACGACCACTTCCACGGCACCCACGTGGCGGGCATCGCGGCCGCCGCCCTGGACGGAAAGGGGGTCGTGGGGGTGGCCCCGGCTGCCAGCCTCTACGCGGTCAAGGTCCTCACGAAGGACGGCTCCGGCTCCCTCTTCTCGATCATGGGGGGCCTGGCCTGGTGCGCGCAGAACGGCATGCAGGTCATCAACATGAGCCTCGGCGCCCCCCAGGAGATCCCGTTCCTGGAGTACGCCCTCCAGTTCGCCTACAACGCCGGCGCGACCATCGTGGCGGCCGCCGGAAACGACGGCAAGGCCGTCAACTACCCCGCGGCCTACAAGGAGGCCATCGCGGTCTCCGCCCTGGACCAGGAGGACAAGATCGCCTCCTTCTCAAGCCGCGGGCCCCAGGTGGCCTTCATAGCCCCCGGGGTCAAGGTCCCCTCGAGCGTGCCGCTCGGCCACGACCCGAGCGGGGTCAAGGCCTACTCCGGGACCTCCATGGCCACCCCCCACGTCGCGGGCCTCTCGGCCCTGGCCGTGGCGCGGGGCTCCTCCGGCCCCGAGGCCGTGCGCGCGGCCCTCAAGGCCGCGGCAGAAAAAGTCCCGGGCCTGGGGTCCCAGGAGCAGGGGGACGGGGTCGTCAACGCGGCCAGATTGGCGCGTTAGCGCCTGGCGCTATCGCGCTTCGGGCGAGGGTTCCGCCTCCCGGGGCTTCTCTTCCTGGGGGGCGGACTCTTTTTGGGCCTCCTGGGAAGGAGGCGCCTTCCTGCCCTTCTTTTTCTTCTTTGAGGGCTTCTTCGGCGAGGCCGGGGGGATGGGATTTCCCTTGGCGTCGAAGCGGTAGCTCTTGCCTTCCTCAGCCAGGGTCCATCGCGTCTTGTATTTGGACTCTCCGTAGTCGTAGGCCTTCCGGGCCTTGACAGCCTTCCTATCGCCCTTGGCCGGGGCTGCCAGGACCGGGAGCGCCCCGAGTAGGAAGGCCAGCGCGAGACAACCGGCGCTGAGACTCGTCATACCGAGAGTATAGACCCTCCGGAACGCTTTTTCAATAGACGAACATCTTGAGGCAGTAGACGCTGCCGCCGGACTTGATGAACTCTGAGGTGTCCACCTCGAGCACCCTCAGCCCCATCACGTGCATGTGGCGCGCGGCCCCCGAGGCCCCGCGCTGGAGGATGGCCACCCGGGAGTCCACGACCGCGGCGTTGCAGGCCATGGCCCGCAGGGCCTCGCCCTCGGGCGCCGTAAGGACCACGGGGAATATCTTGAGGATCATCTCCAGGCTCGATCCGTCGAAAGCGGCGGGATAGATCAGGACCGCCTCCGGGCTCAGGGGGCAGAAGCAGGTGTCCAAGTGGTAGAAGTTCTCGTTGACGAGCTTGAGGAGCAGCACGGGGGCCTCGAAGGCCCTCGCCACCTCCTCGTAGACCTCGGGGTCCGTCCTGAAGCCATGCCCTCCCCAGATCAAGCGCTTGCCGGGATGCCAGAGGGCGTCCCCGGACCCCTCGAAGGCCAGGGAGGAATTCTTGAGGCGCGCGATCCGGTAGCCCTTTTCCTTGAAGTAGGCCTCGAAGGCGGGGACCTCGCGGCGCCGCGAGGAGTGCCTCATCTGGCCTAAAAAACAGACCCTCTCCCCCTGCGGCGTCAGGCCCAGGAAGGTCTGGTTGGCGCAGAAGACCATGTCCTCAAGGCCCTCCACGGCCTGGATGAGCGAGACGGACTTCCCGGCCTCCTCGAAGGCGGCCCGGACCTGGCCCCACTGCAGGCGCGCCAGCTCCCGGTCGACACTCCCCACGTGCCCCGCCATGTAGGGGTTGTGGATCTCCCGCACCTGGTAGTGCTCGGGCGGGCACATCAGGACCCCCGGGGGAGAGGGCATCGGGGGGGAAGCCTTGAGGGACAAGCCCTTGAGATCCTGGACCGAGCGGTAGAGAGAAGAGCCCATCGTAATTACTCGCCTCCCCCAGGGGGAGGTGAGGTGAGTTGAGGGGCGAGCAGTGGGGAGGGGGCTGAGCAGTTGCAGCCCATCAGAAAAAGTTCCCCTTGACGAAGCTGACGGCGAACTCCTCGGGGCTGCCCCGCCACTCGCCGGCTCGGGAGAAGGCGGCCCTGGCCCGCAGGCTTCCCTCCGAGAGGCCCTCCCAGGCCCAGGCGTCCTTGACCTCGATCCCGGGTCCGTCGGCGATGCGGTGGACCACGGGGACAAGGACCAGGGCCCTTCCCCTGCCTAGGAAACGCCGAGCCAGGACCTCGAAGAAGCGCGCCCGGTAGGGGGTCTCGCGGGAGAACTCCTCGCAGAGGGCCGCGAGGGATTCCTCCCTCGGCCTGGGGCCCAGCCCCAGGGCCTGAAGGCAGGAATCGAGCACCTCGCGGGCCTGGGGGCTCAAGACCCCCGACTCAGAGGGCGAGGGCTGCCCCGGAGCCCCCCTCCAGAGGCCGCCCGCAGCCGCCATGGCCCAGGCCTCCATCAGGCGCCAGACGCTGGCCCTTCCGCCGTGGGTGGCCTCGAAGGCGGCGAAATCCGCGAACCCCCTCAGGCGCCCCAGGACCTCGCCCGGACGCGGGCCCTTTTTGCGGCGTTCCCGGCCCAGCCATTCCCGCACGGCGTAGAGGATCCTGCTCGTGGAGGGGACTCCCCCGGCCAGGACCATCGCGAGCTCCCCCCCGGAGCCCAGAAGGCCCGAGAGCCTGAACCAGAAGCGCTCCCAAGAGGTCCGGCGCAGGAGGAAACGGCTTAGGGCCTGCCTGGAAAGGGCCATCCGGTCCAGGCCCAGGTGATAGAATCCCATGCAGCCGGCGTAGAGGGCCTCCTGGTAGAAGGGAACCGTGTCCAGGGCGAAGGGGTCTATCGCGACCACCAGGCGCGGCCTGCAGGGCCTGGGCCTGAGGCTTCTCAAGGCCAGCATGGCATGGCGCACCAGCTCGAAGTTGAGGTGCGCCAGGGCCCCGATCACCGGGGAATGCGAGACCAGGGCGAGGAGGGCCGGCTCCCCGCCTTCCAGGCTGGAGATGAGGCCCCGGGCCCTCTGCAGGGTCGGGGCCTGGGGGTCGAAGGAATAGCGGTGGGGGCTGGCCAGGGAGGAGAAGGCCCGGTCATGGATCCGGAGCGCCCAGTCTGCGGGCGCTCCCTCCAGGAGCCGCGCCCCCAGGATCCCGCAGGCGACCAAGGGCGGCTCAAGCCAGCGGCCCGCCTTGGGCGGCAGCCGGGTCCCGGACCTGCGCAGCTCGAGCTGGCAGGCGCGCACTATGAAGGAGAAGAGATCCTGGGAGGTCCCCGTCGTCGGCAAGGGGAGACGCCCGGCCGACTCGGTCATGGCAGATTAAACATAAAAATGGTAACCTCTGGCTATGACGGCCGCGCTCCTCCTGCTTACCCTGAGTCCCGCAGGAGCCCAGACCTCCACCGCGCCGGCCGCGGGCTACGTGGTCCGCGTGGACTCGGCCGGCGTCTACCTGGACCTCGGCCATGCCAGCGGGGCCTCGGCCGGCCAGGGCTTCGTGATCTACGCCGAGGGGGACGAGCTCAGGCACCCCGTGACCGGCGCCTCCCTGGGCCGCACCGAGACGCCCCTCGCCCGGGGAACCCTGCGCGAGATCCGCCCCCTTTACTCCCTCGGGACCCTGAGCACCGGCTCCTCGGAGATCAGGGAGGGACTGCGCGCGCGCCTTGAGCCCAAGGCCGCCGCCCCGCCCCCCGCCCCCGCGGCCCCGGGCGGCACGCCGACGCGCAGCCCGCGCTGGAGGAGCCCGGCCTTGGACCTCGCGGTCACGGGGATGGCCGTCGCGGACTTCAAGGGGGACGGCTCTCTCCAGGCGGCCCTCTCGGACGGCAAGAGAGTCCTCCTCTATCCCTACCCCCCCTCCGAGGACAAGCCCCTGGCCCGCTACAGCCATCCCGGGACAGCGCCCCGCCTGCTCTCCCTGGAGGCCGCGGACTTAAACGGCAACGGGCGCTCGGAGATCTTCGCGACCCTCTACAACGGGACCTTCGAGCGCTTCGAGACCCTGGTCCTGGAGCTGGAGGCCGGCAGCCTGCGCCAGGTCGCCGAGATCCCGGGGGTTGTGCGCGGCCACCAGGACCCCGAGGGCAAGAGGGCGCTCGCGGTCCAGCAGCTCGTCGCCGACTCCACCTTCCCCTTCGGGGCCATCTCCCCCCTCGCCTTCAAGGACGGGAAATACGGCCCCGGGCGGGGCTCCATCCGCCACAAGCGCGTGGAGTGGATCTACGACTTCACGACCGCCAGCCTCGACGGGACCAAGGCCGTGCTCTTCCTGACGGCCAACGAGCGGCTCCGGGTCCAGTTCGAGAAGCGGCACTGGAGGACCCGGGAGGCCTACGGCCAGACCCCGGCCAGGGTCCGCTGGCACGGACGGCTCCTGCACTTCCACCCCCCGATGCCTGTCGCCTACCCCGGGGGGGCGGCCTCGATCTACCTGGTCAAAAACGTCTCCGCCCTGGGCTCCCTCTCGGAGCCCTTCGGGCTCTTCGGCAGCGCGGAGCTCCATCGCAAGGACTGGGGGGGACTCTCCCTGGAGAGCTCCTGGAAATCCGAGCTCTCCGGCTACTGCCCCGCCCTGGCCCTGGTGGGCCCCGAGAACCCCGGGGAGCTCGCCGTGGCCGTGGTGGGGACCTCCGGGAAATCCTCCCTGTGGATCTATGACCCCTAAGGGGCCCAAGAAGATCCTGATCGTGGACGACGAGCCCTCGATCCGCGAGGTCCTCTCCACGCAGCTCTCGCGCCTTCGCTACGACACGGTCAGCGCGGCGGACGGCGAGGAGGCGATCTCGCTCTTTAAATCCGAGAAGCCGGACCTGGTCCTGATGGACCTGATGATGCCCCGGATGGACGGCCTGACGGCCTGCCAGAGGATCAGGGCCCTGGAGAAGAAGCCAAGCCGCGTGCCGATCCTCTTTCTGACCGCCCGGGACACCAGCCACGACAGGCTCAGCTCGGCCCTGAGCGGGGGCGACGAGTTCATCTCCAAGCCGATCAGCCTCCAGGAGCTGCGGGAGCGCGTCGAGGCGGCCCTGCGGCGTCCGTGAGGCTGCTCCTCTCTCTCCTGCTTTGTGGCGCCGCGCTCCCGGCCGCCCCGGCGGCCGGGGCTGAGCCCTTCGGGGTCCTCCTCCTCGGCGAGGGAGGAGACCATCGCTGGCGCCAGGCGGTCTTGGAGATCCGCCGGGCCCTGGGGAGGGTCCCGCTCGAGTTCGCCCCGGGGCTGGCCGACACGCGGGCGATCCAGAAGGGAGTGGAGGCCCTGGAGGCCAAGAACGTCCGCAAGATCGTGGCCGTGCCCCTCTGCCTCTCCTCCTTCTCGGAGGTGATGGACCAGAGCCGTTTCCTCCTCGGCATCCGCGAGAAGCCCTCGCGGGAGTTCCTCGGGGCCCCCCATGCCCACGACCAATCCCTGGGGGCCCGGCGCGTGAGGACCCGCCTGCCCCTCGTGCTCACTCAGGCCTTGGACGGCCACCCCCTCCTCGTGGAGGCCCTGGCCTCCCGGGCCAAGGCCTTGAGCCGCGAGCCCTCCCTGGAATCCCTGGTCCTGGTGGGCCAGGCCCCGCGAGGTCCCGAGGCCGCCAGGGACTTTCTGGCCTCGACCCGGGACCTGGCCGAGAAGGCGCGGACGCAGGGAGGGTTCAAATCCGCGGAGGCGGCCGCCCTGGGCCAGGGCTCCCAAGAGGAGCGGGCAAAGGAGGCGGAGGCCCTCCGCCGGCTGGTGCGGGCCAGACGCAGGGAGGGGCCCGTGATCGTGCTCCCCCTGGAGCTCGGCGGGGGGGCCCTGAGCTCCAGGATCCCAAAGGCCCTGGGCGGGCTCCTGGTCCGATATGACGGGAGGATGCTCCTCCCCGACCCGCGCATCGCGCGCTGGGCCCTGGAGTCGGCCCTCTCAGGGGCGGGGCTCCCCGACATGCGCCGCTTTGGCCCGGCGGGGGGGCGGGCCCCGGCCAGGGTCCCAAACCCAGGAGGCAGGCCATGACCCAGGAAAAGACGGTCCTCGACAAGGGCTTCGTGAGGCTCGTGGAGTTCATGGGAGGAGACTCGGGGGTGGTGGCAGCCGCCCGCGTCTCCTACGGGGGGCAATCCAAGGGAGAGGAGGCGGACAGGAAGCTCATCTCCTACCTCCTCAAGAACTCCCACCTGACCCCCTTCGAGCACGCGGTCTTCAAGTTCCACGTGAGCTGCCCGATCTTCGTGGCCCGCCAGTGGTTCAGGCACCGCTTCGCCTCCTACAACGAGATCTCCTACCGCTATACTGAGGTCCAAGACGAGTTCTACCTCCCCTCGGCCTGGCGCGCCCAGGACCTGGAGCCCGTTACGGAATAGGGCATCAGCTCACTTTTCATGGAACGTGCCGTCCTCCTCCAGGATCCCGTACCGGGCCTGGCGCATCGCTCCCCGCACGTATCCGATCAACATCGGCTCATCTCGCGAGGGCCCCCTCGTCAAAAAACGGCCGCAGAACGGCTCTCAACTGTACTTCTCGCGCAGCTCGGCGCTCACGCCGGCCACTGCCCGCTTCTCCTTGAGCTCAGTAAGATAGCGCTCGGCCGCCATGGCCGCGGTGGTCGCATCGCCCACCGCCGTCGAGATCTGGCGTACAAGCTGGCTGCGCACGTCTCCCGCCGCGTAGAGCCCCGGGAGCGACGTCTCCATGCGCCAGTCGGTGATGAAATAGCCGCCCGCGTCGTGCTCGGCGTGCTCCCCC
>CAYLZQ010000108.1:0-6964 GCA_964388045.1 uncultured Elusimicrobia bacterium
GGGAAGTTCTTGCCCCAAGCCTCGGGCTCCTGGGTCTCGTCCGTGAGCTCTACGACCCTGAAGAAGGGATTTCTGGCCTCCTGCTTGCGCTGGAAGATGTTGACGAGCAGGGCCGCGACCGCGGCCGCGGCTAGGGCGGTCATGAGGCCGATCAGGTAGACCTGCTTGAGCCTTTGTCTCATGTTCTTACCTCGATGTCATCTCGGATGTCCAACGGAGGCATGGCAGCTGAGGCAGGAGAGGGAGCCTCCCTGATGGGGTCCGTCCATGGCCAGGGTCGCCTCCCGGTGGCAGGCGCGGCAGCTTGCCTCCGTGATCCTGCGGTTGCGCGCCTTGATGCGGATGGGGTCCGGGAAGTCCCCGGTCGTGAAGGCCAGGGAGTGCCAGAAGCCGTTGGAAGCCTTGGCCGAGTACTTGGCGAGGAGCCCGTGGGGAAGATGGCAGTCGTTGCACTTCGCGACGGCGTGGTGGCTGGACTTGACCCAGCCGTCGAAGCTCTCGCGCATGACGTGGCAGTTGGTGCAGGCCATGGGATCGTTGCTTAGGTAGGAGGCTCCCCTGGCGTAGACGAAGGTATAGGCCCCGAGGCCCAGGCAGAGGCCCAGGGCCACGCTGAGCAGGAGGTAGGCGAGCAAGACCCTGGAGGCGTCTCCGAAGAGGTTCATGACTGTCCCCAAGCTCCCATAAAAATTGCGAAAATGACCAGAGCATTTTACAAGTTCTTTCGCGTAGGCAGAAGGTGACTCACCTCCCCCACGGGGAGGTGAGGTGAGTTGAGGGGGCCGAGGCTCCCCTCCCTACGGGAGGGGGTGGGGTTGAGGAGCCTGAGCAGTTACGGCAGAAGTCAATCAGGCGCCATGGGTTCCTTTTATAGAATCAAAGTCCACGCTGGGGCCAGGGAGGACCTCCTGGTCTCCAAGGGGCCTGGCGTTTTCGAGGCCTGGGTGCGGGCGGCCCCGGAGAGGGGAAGGGCCAACGCCGCCGTCCTCGGTTTGCTGGCCGCGCGGCTGGGAGTGGAGGCCAAGCGCCTGCGCATCGTCAAGGGCTCGAACTTCCCGAGCAAGATCGTGGCACTGCTGGGGTCTTGACGTCAAAGCGTCCGTCATGGACAGCCCTTTCTGAAAAGTAGTACCTTCTGGGCGCCATGCCCGAGGGAAAGAGAAGGAAGATCCTCGTGGTGGACGACAACGCCACCTTCCTCGAGATGGTCCCCCTCGTCCTCGGTGAGGACTTCGAGGTCTTCGCGGCCCAGGACGGGGCCCAGGGCCTGGAGCTCGCCCGCCGTGAGCTGCCGGAGGCGATCCTCCTCGACGTCATGATGCCCAGGGTCTCCGGGGTCGAGATGCTGCGGGAGCTCCAGGCCGACCTCGAGACGCGCCGGATCCCGGTCGTGGTCCTGACCGCCAGCACCCTGGACCGCTCCACTGCGGAGATGATCGAGCGGGAGGTCAACGTCAAGGCTTTCCTCAGGAAGCCCTGCGGGGCTCAGAAGCTGCGCGACCAGGTGCGCCTGGCCCTCCGGGATCCGGAGCCTTAGCCGTGGCCAAGACTGTCCTCATCATAGACGACGACCAGACCCTGGTGGCGCCCCTCAAGGAGGGCCTTGAGTCTATCGGCTACCGGGTCGCCGTGGCCTTCGACGGCCTGCAGGGCATCCTCCAGGCCCACCAGGTCCGGCCCGACGTGATCATCCTCGATTTCTACATGCCGGGGGGAGGGGGGGAGAGCGTCTACGAGCGCCTTCGCCAGGCCCCGGACACCGCGGAGGTCCCGGTCATCTTCTCGAGCGTGGTCCCTCTCGAGGAGGTCAAGGCCAAGATCCATGCCACCCCCGGGACTTTCTTCCTGAGAAAGCCGGTCGGCCTGGGGCAGATCGTCTCAGTCTTGAACGCGGTGTTGGGCGAGAAGAAGGACCTTCCCCTGGCCCCCTTCTCTCCGGTCCCGCCTCCCCCCGTGGAGTCCAAGCCGAGGCCCAGGGCCAGGCAGCCCAAGATCCCCAAGCTCCACGAGTTCGCGGTGCGCGTGACCTACGCGGACACGGACAAGCTCGGGATCATCTACTACGCCAACTACTTCAAGTACTTCGAGCAGGGAAGGACCGAGCTCCTGAGGTCCCTGGGCGTGCGCTACCGGGACCTGGAGGTCCAGCGCAAGCTCTTCCTTCCCTCGGTCGAGGCGAGCTGCCGCTACCTGGCCCCCAGCCGCTACGACGACCTCCTACTCGTTCGCACCTGGATCTCCGAGCTGGGCCTGGCCAGCGTCCGCTTCGAGCACCATGTCCACGACCAGGACCTGGGGGGAAAGCTCGTGGCCGAGGGCTTCTCCCGGCACGCGGTGGTCAACGACCTCTGGAGGACGGCCCGAGTCCCCCCTGACCTGCGCGTGCTCCTGGAGCCCTATATCGGGACTCTCAAACGTAGGGGACCGGGATCGGCTCCAGGGTCTGGGCCGGCTTGAGCCTGGCCTCGGTGGAGTACCAGGACCAGGTGACCTTGAGGAGGGCTTTCAAGACGCAGACCGCCGGCACGCCGAAGACCAGTCCCAGGAACCCGAAGAGCTCCCCTCCGATCATGAGGGCCAGCAGGAAGGCCAGGGGATGCAGGTGCACCGAGTGCCTGGCGATCAGGGGTTGGAGGAAGGCCTCGTCCGCGAGCCTGATCCCGACGAAGAGGGCCACGACCTTGAGGCCGGCAGCGAGGGTCCCGAACTGGATGACCGCGACCAGCCCCCCGAGCACCGCCCCCACTGCCGCCCCCAGGTAGGGCACGAAGCTGCTCAAGCCCGAGAGCAGGGCCACGGCCAGGGCCTGGTCCACTCCCAGGATGAGGAGGCCGACGAAGGAGGCGGCGGTGATCGAGGCCGCCACGATGACGATCCCCCGCAGGTAGTTGCCCAGGGCCTCGTCCACCTCTGAGAGGAGGTGCAGGGCCTGCTCCACGTACCTGGAGGGGCAGGCCTGGATCAGGGAGCCCACGGCATGGGGCCCGTCTATGAGCAGGAAGAAGCTGATGAAGGGAATCAGAAACAGCAGGGAGAGCAGGGGAAAGAGGCCCAGGAGGTAGCCTGGGATCCTCTGGGCCTGCTCGAGGAGGGGCGTTACGAGTCTGGCGTCCCACTTCTTCGCGATCTGGGAGCCGTAGGGCACTTTTCTGGCCACCCAAAGCTTGAGGGCCGCCAGGTGGCGCTCGGCGTGGGAGAGGTAGGCCGGGGCCTCTGTCTGAAGAAACGAGAGCTGGGTCGTCAGGATCTCGAGGAGGCTCCTGGCCGCCAGGGCCAGGCAGAGGGCCAGGGAAAGGTAGAGGGCGATCACAGTCACGCTCCGGCGCAAGCCCCGCACCTCGAAATATGAGATCAGGGGGTTGGCGACGTAGGCCAGGCCCAGGCTCAGGAGAAAGGGAGCCAGGATCGCGAAGAGATGGGCGAAGGCGTAGAGGAAGAGGCCTCCCAGGAGGAGGATGGGGACCAGTGGGAAGCTTCTCTCAGCCATGAGCCTGAGGGCGAGGCCCTTCCGAAGAGGGGGCCGGAGAGCCCTGGGGAGCCTCGAAGAGGGCCATCTGGGTCGTCCGGCGCAGGCGCGCGGAGAGTATCTGGGCCAGGTGGGTCATGATGCTCATCCCGATTTTCGGCTGCGAGTGGAGCAGGGAGTCGAGCTTTGAGCGGTAGAGGAGGTAGAGGTGGGACCTTTCCACCGCCGTGGCCGAGGCTGTCCTGGGGAGCTGCTCGAGGAGGGCCATCTCCCCGAAGAATTCCCCGGCCCCCAGGGTGTAGATCAGGCGGGCCTTGCCCGAGGAGTCCCTGCGGGTGAGCTCCACCTTTCCGGATTCCAGGATGAAGAGGGCCCGGCCGATGTCCCCCTCCAGGAAGAGGACCTCCCCCTCGTGGTAGGTGCGGGAGTGCAGGGAGTGGGCGAGACGGGAGATCTCCCTGTGGCTTAGGTCCTTGAAGAGCTCGAGGCCCTTGAGGAAGGAGATCTTGCGCTGGAGGCTCGAGTCGTAGACGACCTTCTTGAGGAATCTGAGCAAGGTCCTAGCCCCGCCTGCGGCCTCCCCATAGTGTCCCGGCGAAGCTCAAGAGCCCCTCCAGGGCCCTCCACCAGCCCGACCTCATGGCCGAGCCGATGGTCGCGACCTCCTGGTCGAGGCGAAAGGCGAGGACCTCCGCCGCCTCGGCCGCGCGCTTGACCTTGAGCAGGGTCAGGATCAGGAAGGCGCAGACCAAGCCCAGCTCCAAGACGATCAGGCCCAGGCAGACGGCCATGAAGCTCGTCATGGTGTGACTATAACTCAATGCCGAGGGAGGTGTCAATCGCGTCTCGTCCTTGCGGGCTGCCGGAAAATCTGGGACAATGAGGATTCATGGGCTCGCTCCTGGGGGCGCTCTCCGGCGCTGTCCTCCTCATGACCGCCCTCCTCTGGGCCTGCCTCGCGGCCACCCTCTATCACTTCAGGCTGAGGCGCCGCCGGAGTGGGGGAGAGCTTCTCCCCATGAGCGTGATCAAGCCCGTGCGCGGGCTTGACGACGCGATCGAGGAGAGCTTCTCCTCCCTGATCGCGTCGGACCCCCAGGGGAGACTCCAGCTCATCATAGCCCTGGAGAGCGCGGAGGACCCGGCCTATCCAGTGGCCAGGGCCTTCGCCGAGGCAAATCCCGGGCGGGAGATCCTGGTCCTCGTCGCCGGGCCCCATGGCCGGCGCATGGGCAAGATCCACAACATGCTGGAGGCCCTTCCCAGGGCCAGGCACCCCTTCGTGGTCTTCTCGGACGCAGACGCCCTGGCCACCCCTGAGCTTCTCTCCCGGACCAGCCGCGCCTTCGAGGAGGGCTACGAGGGGGTCTTTACCCTGCCCACCCATCCCCCAGGCCGCGGCCTGGGCTCCCTGCTTTACCAGATAGCCTTCAACCACTCCTTCTCCCTGCCGGCGGCCTTGAGCTTCTACGCTGGCCAGATGCGCCTCTGCGCCGGGGCCTGGATGGGATTCACCCGGGAGGCCCTGGAGCGCATGGGAGGCCTTGAGCCGATCTCCAGGCTCATCGCCGAGGACGTAGCCCTGGCGGCCAAAGCCAGGGAGAAGGGCTTGAGGACCGTGCTTCTCTCCGAGTTCGTCCGGGTCAGGGAGAGCGGGGCCTCCTTGCGGGAGACTCTCGCCCATCTGTCCAAGTGGATGACCATCATGCGCTGGTGCTTCCCGTGGGCGTTCCTCTTGATCCCGGTCCTCAACCTGGGAGTCCTTTCCCTTCTTCTTTGGGGCCTCTGCGAGATCTCGGGCCAGGCCTGGGGCCGCTGGGTCCTCGCCCTGGCCCTGGGCTCCAGGGTCGCTGTGGGGATGCTCCAGGACCGCCTGGCGGCAAGGTCCCCCATGGCCTGGCATCAGTATCCGCTCCTGGCCCTGGTTGACTTGGGGGCGGCCCTCTTCTGGCCGGCAGGACTCAAGTCCGAGGTGCTCTGGCGCGGGATCCGCTACAGGCTCGGGCCCGGCGGCGCGGCCGAGGTCCTCCCTGACCGGGAAGCCCCTCCGTGACCTTCCTGGGAGAGATATGTTAATATCTGTCCGTCATGGACTTCGACCTCAAGCCTCATCAGATCGAGATCCAGAGCCGGGTGCGCGCCTTCTGCGAAAGTGAGGTCATCCCCCGCGCCCAGGAAAACGACCTCAAGGAGGCCTTCCCCTGGGACTTGGTCCCGGGCCTGCGCCGCCTGGGGCTTTTGGGGATCGTTTTTCCCAGGAAGTACGGGGGCCTGGAGCTTGACGCGGTCTCCCTCTGCCTGATCCTCGAGGAGTTGGGGAGGGCGGACGCGGCCCTGGCCCTGACAGTCGAGTCCCACAACGGCCTGTGCACCAACCACATCTACCAGTTCGGCAACGAGGAGCAGAGGATCAAGTATCTGCCCAGGCTGACCTCGGGGGAGGTTCTCGGGGCCTGGGCCCTGACCGAGCCCCAGGCAGGGTCGGACGCGGCCTCGATCAAGACTCGCGCGGTCTTTGACGGCGCGCACTGGGTGCTCAACGGCTCGAAGACCTTTACCACGCAGGGATCCGTCGCCGGCGTTTACGTGGCCTTCGCCCAGACCTCGGAGGGAGCCGGGGGAGGAAGGGGGATCACGGCCTTTGTCATGGAGAAAGGGGCCCCGGGCCTCATGGTGGGAAAGATCGAGAAGAAGATGGGGATCAGGTCCTCGGACACGGCCCAGCTCCACCTGCAGAACGTCAGGCTTTCCCCGGAGAGCGTCCTGGGAAAGCCGGGGAGGGCCTTCCGGGACGCCATGCACATCCTGGACGGGGGGCGCGTCGCGATCGCCGCGGTCTCGGTGGGGATAGCCCGGGCCGCCCTGGAGGAGGGCCTGCGCTGGGTGAGGCCCAGGCAGAAGGAGTACGGGATCAGGCCGGACTCCCCTGGCCTGACCGCGGCCCAGAGGACATTGGCCCAGGTCGCCGCGGAAGTGGAGGCGGCCAGGCTCCTGGTCCTTAGGGCCGCCTTCCTGATGGACTCGGGAAGAGCCTACTCCCGCGAGGCCTCCATGGCCAAGCTCATCTGCGGGGACCTCGCGATGAGGGCCCCCACAGAGATACTCGACGTGATCGGCCCTACCGGGGCCTCCCTGGACTGCCCGGTCCAGCGCTTCTTCCGCGACGCCAAGCTCTACCAGATCGGGGAGGGCTCAAGCCAGATCCAGCAGCTCGTCATCAGCCGGCACCTTCTGAGCGAGCCGGCAGCGGTCTAGATGAGCCAGGCGCGCTCCGCGGGAGGCCCGCAGGAGAAGGGCTCCACCAAGACCGACTACTCCGCGACACTCAACCTCCCCAAGACGGACTTCCCAATGAGGGGAGAGCTCCCAAAGAGGGAGCCCCAGGTCCTGGAGCTTTGGTCCAGGCTCAGGCTCTACGAGGCCCTGAGGAAGCGCCAGGAGGGGAGGCCGGTTTTTTCCCTCCACGACGGGCCTCCCTATGCCAACGGCCACATCCAC
>CAYLZQ010000109.1:0-6937 GCA_964388045.1 uncultured Elusimicrobia bacterium
CGCTCCCGGCCGTCCTCCTCTCCTGCCTGATGCTTTCCACGCACACGGCGGTCATGCTCCTGGCCTCCACGACCTACGTGGAATGCCTGGTCATGCTCTGGACCACCGCCGCTGTTTTCTCCTTTTTTCGATGGAGGGTCGCTCCCCAGAGGGGATGGCTGGTCCTCTCTGCGGTCTTCACGGGCCTTGCCTTGGGCACCAAGTACTATGCGGGCATCACGGCCGGCATATTGGGAGCCTTTCTGGCCGCCCGCCTTTGGACCGGGGGCCGCGCCGGGGCGCGCGCGCGCGCCCTGGACCTGGCCCTTTTTGCGGGCCTGGCGACCATGCTCTTCGGGCCCTGGCTGCTCAAGAACGTCCTGGCAGTGGGCAATCCCTTCTTCCCCTTCTTCCACCGCCAGTTTCCGATGACCGGGACCGGCTGGAGCGCCGAGAGCGCCCGGGGCTATTTCCAGGTCCTGACCGAATATGGGCATGCGGGGAGCTTCTGGAGGGACCTTCGGGACTTGCCCCTGATGCTCCTGACCAACAGCCTGCGCTTCGGCCGCGGCATGGACGTGCTGGGAGGCCTGGGCTGGGAGCTCCTGTTCTGGCTGCTTCCCCTGGGGGTCTGGGCGGCCTGGGCAAACAGGTTCATGAGGGGGCTTGTCCTCTTCTGCGGCCTTTACCTGGCCGCGTGGTTTGCGACCGGGGTGGTCTTGCGTTTTCTGGCGGCCCTGGCCCCGCTTCTCTGCCTCCTGGCCGGCTGCGGGCTCTACCGGCTTTGGGGCCTTCTGGGCCCCTGGGGGCGCTTGGCCCTGGGCGGAGGGGTCGGGATCCTGAGCCTGACCCACGCGCTTCTCTTCCTGTTCGTCCAGGTCGGGGTCTTCCAGGTCGGGGGAGTGCTTCTGGGGATCGAGGACAGGGGGCAGTTCCTCTCGCGGCGGCTCGACTACTATCCCTGCGCCCGCTACGCGGCGGAGCATGCGGGCAAAAATGATAAAATCCTGGTCGTGGGCGAGCAGCGCGGCTATTACCTGGAGCAGGACCATAGGGCCTCCAGCGTCCACGGCCCCAATCCCCACGTTCTTTGGGCCAACCAGGCGGGAAGTCCCGAGGAGCTGGCCCGGCGCATCCGGGCCGAGGGGTTCGGCTGGATCCTGAGCGCGCCGCGCGAGGCCGCCCGGCTTGGAGCCTCCCTGGGGGCTTTGACCGAGGCCGGCTCCAGGCGCTGGTCCGGCCTCGAGAGCCGGCTTCGGGCCGCTTTCAGGGGTCCGGCCTGCGCCCTCTACGCCGTGGCAGAACCCCCCCGCTCCTGATGCCCCCGGCCTGGAGGCTTTACCTCTGGGCGATCGTCTCCTCGGCCGCCATCTCCCTGGCTCTGACTCCCTTGGTGCGCGCGCTGGCCCTGCGCTTCGGCTGGATCGACCACCCCTCCTCCCACGTCAAGACCCACAAGGTCTCCACCCCCTCCCTGGGAGGGGTCGCCATCTACTGCGGCTTCGTCGGGACCCTGCTCCTTCTGACCCATTTCCCGACAGGAACCTTGAGGAGCCTCAGGGCCCTCATCATCGGCGGGACCCTGGTTTTTCTCCTTGGGATCGTGGACGACTTGAGCAAGCCCCACGGCCTGCACTTCAAGCCCAAGTTCACGGTCCAGGCCCTGGCCGCCTGCGTGCTGGCCCTCTTCGGAATCCGCATCCAGTTCCTCTCTCCCGACTACCTGGCCTTCGGCCTGACTATCCTCTGGGTCGTGGGCATCACGAACGCCCTCAACATCATAGACATCATGGACGGCTTGAGCGCCAGCCAAGCCGCGATCGCGGCTCTTTCCTTCCTTCTGATTTCCATGCCCTCGGAAGAGCTCTACGTTAACTTCGCTTCCGCGGCCCTGGCCGGGGCGGCCCTGGGGTTTTTGCCCTGGAACATGTCGCAGCGGCGCAAGATCTTCATGGGAGACTGCGGGAGCATGCTCCTGGGTTTCCTCCTGGCCGGGATCGCCCTGGGGACCCGCTACAGCGAGGTTCACAACCTGGGGGTCTACGCCCCCCTCTTCATCCTCCTGGTGCCGATGTACGATACCTTCTTCGTCATGGCCCTGAGGCTGCGCAAGGGCCACTCCCCGTTCTTGGGGTCCAAGGACCACTTCGCCTTGCGGCTCGAGGAGGTGGGCTATCCGCGCCGGCAGATCGTCATCATGGCCGCCGGGGCCGCGGCCTTCCTGGGATTTTTGGCCTTTTTGGTCACCCAGCTCAGCGTCGTCTGGGCCCTCTGCATCTACGTCGTGGTCCTAGTCGAGATCCTGCTCCTCAGCCAGGCCCTGGCCAAGGTGACGATGAGATGACGAAGACCGAGGTCCTGATCCTGGGCGGCGGCCTGGCCGGGCTTTCCACGGCCTATCATTTGAACCGCCTGGGCGTCTCCTCCCTGGTGGTCGAGAAGGAGTCCAGGGCGGGCGGGCTGGCCGGCTCCTTTTCCCAGGGCGGCTTCACCTTCGACCACACGGGCCACCTCCTGCACCTTCACGACCCCTACGGCAAGAGGCTGATCCTCGGCCTCCTCAAGGGGAACCTGGCCCTCCACCAGCGCAGCTCCTGGATCTATTCCCACGGGACCTATACCCGCTATCCCTTCCAGGCCAACACCCACGGGCTTCCCGAGCGGGTGATCGAGGAGTGTCTGGTCGGATTCCTCAAGACCCTCCACTCTCCCCAGCCTCCCCTGGGTCCGCGCCCAACCTTCAGGGACTGGTGCCTGCGCCGCTTCGGGGAGGGCATCAGCCGGCATTTCATGTTCCCCTACAACGAGAAGCTCTGGCGAAGACCCCTCTCCCGGATGACCACCGAGTGGCAGGGCCGCTTCGTCCCCAAGCCTACTGCCTCCGAGGTCCTTTACGGCGCCTTGACGGACCAGAAGAAGTTTTTCGGCTACAACGCGGCCTTTTTCTATCCCCTCCGCGGGGGCATCCAGGCCCTGCCTGACGCCCTGGCCGCGCGCCTTCGCCCGGGTCAGGTCAAGACCTCGGCGAGGGTCCTTTCGGTCGACCTCCGCAAGCGCACGGCCGTGGTCGGGGGGCTGGGGGGGATTTCCTTCGAGCGCCTGGTCAACACCCTCCCCCTGCCCCGTTTCATCGACCTCGCGCGCCCCTGGCCCGAGGCCGTGCTCAGGGCGCGCTCGCGTCTGCGCCACGGCTCCGTCTACTGCCTGAACCTCGGGGTGGGCCGCAGGGTCTCGGATAAGCACTGGATATACTTTCCCGAGAAGAGGTTCCCCTTTTACCGGGTGGGCTTTGCCAGCAACTTCTCCAGGGCCAACCATCCTCCTCAGACGAGCTCCCTCTACATCGAGGTGGCCCGTCGGCCCGAGGAGAAAGTGGAGCTCGAGGGCCTGGAAGGCTCCGTCCTCCGGGGTTTGCGCGCCTGCGGGCTCCTCAGGAGCTCCGACAGGCTCCTGGCCAGGCTCTGGGTCCCCATCCCCTGCGCCTACGTGGTTTACGACTTCGACCGGACCCCGGCTGTCGAGACGATCTTCGGGCGCTTCAGGAGGCTGGGGCTAGAGTCCATCGGCCGCTATGGGGCCTGGAAGTATTCCTTCATGGAGGAAACGATCCTGGACGGCAAGGCCTGCGCGGAGAGGCTCTCCGGGCGCCGGGCTCTCCGGGAGCCCCAGGAGGGGGAGCTCAAGCCCCTCAAGATGGTATAATCTGCCGCAGGAGCCTCCATGATCAAGCTCGAAAGGCCCGTGGTTTTCCTCGACCTCGAGGCGACCGGCGTCGCGCCTTCCGAGGATCGCATAGTGGACATCGCCCTGCTCAAGCGTCTCCCGGACGGCTCGCAGGATGCCTTGGCCTCCTTGGTCAATCCCGGGGTCCCGATCCCTCCCGAGGCGACGGCCGTGCACGGGATTACCAACGAGATGGCGCGGGGCCAGCCCTCCTTGGCGCAACTGGCCCCCAGGGTCATCGCCTTTATCGAGGGCTCGGACCTGGGCGGTTTCAACATCCTGAGGTTCGACATCCCCATGCTGCAGGCTGAGCTCAAGCGGGCGGGATTTGAGCTGTCTCTCGAGGGCCGCAGGATCGTGGATGCCTATGCGATCTTTCATAAGCTGGAGCCCAGATCCCTGAGCGCGGCCTACCAGTTCTACTGCGGCAAGGCCCTGCCCAAGGCCCACCGCGCCGAGCCGGACGCCATGGCCTCCTGGGAGGTCTTCCAGGCCCAGGTGGAACGCTATCCCCAACTTCCCAGGGACCTGGCGGCCTTGAGCGCCTTCTGCCAGGCTCGGGACCCCAGGAACGTGGACTCGGAGGGCAAATTCGTCTGGCGCAACGGGGAGGCGGCCTTCAATTTCGGCAAGCACCGCACCAAGGCCCTCCGGGAGGTGGCCCGGAGGGAGCCCGACTACCTCGAGTGGCTCATGAGAGCCGAGAAGACCACGCCTGAGATCGCCAGGATCTGCCAGGAGGCCCTCTCCGGGAAGTTCCCGGTCAAGGGGTCCTGAAGTCGTGGCGGGCCAGGCGATCGTGCTCCTCTCCGGCGGGCTGGACTCCGCCACGACCCTCTTCTGGGCCAAAAGGGAGGGCTACCGGCCCGTGGCCCTCACTGTCGATTACGGCCAGAGGCACAGGAGGGAGGTCCTGGCAGCCAGGCGTCTGGCGGCAAGGGCGGGAGCGCCTCTCTACCAACTGCGCCTGCCCCTTCCCTGGCTCAAGGTGAGTTCGCTCCTCAACAGAAGCCTCAAGCTTCCCGACCTCCCCCTTTCCCGGATCGGGCGAGGCAGGATTCCCTCGACCTATGTCCCGGGCCGCAACACGATCCTTTTGTCTCTCGGGGTCTCCCTGGCCGACGCCCTTGGGGCCGAAGCGGTCATCTTGGGGAGCAACCTCGTCGACCACAGCGGGTATCCCGACTGCCGCCCGCGGTTCATCCGGGCTTTCGACAAAGTCGCCAAGCTCGGCACCAGGCGCGGTTCCGAGGGCCGCAGGATCGCGATACTGGCCCCCCTGGCCCGTCTGGACAAGAGGGGGATCGTCCGGCTGGCCCTGAGGGTGAAGGCCCCCCTGGGCCTGACCTGGTCTTGTTACCGAGGCGGGCGCCGTCCCTGCGGGCGCTGCGACTCCTGCAAGCTCCGGGCCAAGGGATTTAGACAGGCCGGGACCCTCGATCCCGGCCTGTCTGGCGGTTTATGAAAGGATTCCCATTACCTGACAGCCGCGCCGCCCGCATTGTCGAGATATTCTCCTCCCTCCAGGGGGAGGGCCTGCTCCTGGGCCAGAGGCAGGTCTTCGTGCGCTTCGGAGGCTGCAATCTCCGCTGCGACTACTGCGACGAGCCCGAAACCATCCCCATCCCCTCCGGAAGGGTCTGGAGCCTCGAGGAAACCCAGGCCGAAGTCGAGAGGTTTTCCGGGCGGAGCAGGCACGAGGCCGTCTCCTGGACCGGGGGGGAGCCGCTCCTCCAGCCCGAGTTTTTGGCGCGGATGATGAGCTGGGCCAGGGGCCGCGGGCTTAAGAACTACCTGGAGACCAACGGCACCCGAACCCAAGCCTTCAGGGAGCTGGCGGCCCTCTGCGACACGGTGGCGATGGACGTCAAGCTTCCCTCAGCCACCGGGCGCCAGACCTGGTCCGAGCACCTGGAGTTTCTGCGGGTGGCTCCTCAAAAGACCTTCGTCAAGGTCGTTCTCACCGCGTCCTCCACGCCTGCCGAGTGGCGGCAGGTGATCCGGCTCATGCAGGAGGCGCCGAACGTCCCGCTGGTCCTTCAGCCCGCCACGCCTTTCTCAGGGGCGCGGCCCATCGAGCCGGTCCTGGCCGTCAAGCTTTTGCACCAGGCCCGGGCCCTCCTCAAGAAGGTCCATATCCTCCCCCAGTGGCACCCGGTCTGGAGCCTTCCGTAGAGAACCTCCTGCTGCTTTTTCTCAAGGCCCCTGTGCCTGGCAGGGTCAAGACCCGCCTGGCCGCTACTCTGGGGGCCGAGGCCGCGGCAGGCCTCTATGTGCGCATGGCCCGGCAGGTCTATCAGGCGGCCAGCCGCCTTCCAGGGATACAAACCCTGGCAGCCTACGAGCCGGCCCAGGCTTTCCCGGATCTTTCCTGGCTGGGGCCCCACCCCCCAGCCTTCGCAGCTCAGGAAGGAGAGGGCTTGGGCCAGCGCCTGGAGAACGCCTTCCGGCTGGCCTTCAGCCTGGGCGCCCGCCGCGTGGCAGCGATCGGGGCGGACTCCCCGGGGCTCCCGGCGGAGTGGTTGAGCCTGGCCTTCGCGGAGCTCGGCCGAAACGCCATGGTCCTGGGTCCGGCGGAGGACGGGGGGTACTACCTGATCGGGCTGAGCCGCTTTGAGCCGGCGCTCTTTGAGGCAATCCCCTGGTCCTCCCCCCAGGTCTTGGCTCTGACCCTGGACAAGGCGAGGGACCTGGGGCTTGCCTTTTTCCTTCTGCCCGAGTATTTCGACGTAGACGACGAAGAGAGCCTCAGGCGGTGGGAAAGGCTATAAGGAAGAGGCGCCAAGGCAAGCGTCGTTCAATCGACTGCCATGGCGCCCCTAAAGAGGCCGGGTGCCCGCCCTCAAGCCGGAACAACTCACCGACTCCTGCCGCCGGCCTGAGAAACCCGCCAGCGGGTACGAACTGCACCGGGTCGAGGACGGGCGCGCGCACCGGCTAATCCCAGTATAGCAGGATTCCCAGGCTTGTCAAGACCCAGGCGCGACAGGCCTCAGATCATAGGACCCGCCCTTTTGGCCTTGACAGGAGGGAATCGATCGGTTATACTTTTATAGTAAGAGAGTAATACTATGAAAGTGACAACAAAGGGCCAGATCACCATCCCCAAGGGGATCAGGAAAAGATACGGGATAAACCCCGGCACCGAGGTCGAGGTTGCCGACAGCCACGGAGAGATCGTGGTCAGGAAGGCCGAGTCCAGGAGCGCCGTGGACCGGGTTTACGGGACGCTCAA
>CAYLZQ010000110.1:0-6836 GCA_964388045.1 uncultured Elusimicrobia bacterium
TTCCTGCGCGCCCCGGAGGCCTGATCAGTCCGGCCTGGGGCCTGAGCCCCGCTCGCGCCTCATCTCCAGCTCCCGCAGCCTCTGCTCGTGCTCCCTGCGCAGGGTGGCGCGCTCCTCTGCGAGCTTGCGCAGCTTCTCTTCGTGCTCAGAGGCCTGCGCGATCTTGAGGAGGTCGAACTCCTTGCGCAGATCGCGCTCGAGCTTCTGGTGGCGCTCGAGGAGCTCGGATTCCCTTTGGAGGAGCCATTCCGAGGCCTTGGCCCTTTCCTGCTCGAGCTGGGAGAACCTCTGCCGGTAGGCCTCATCGAGCTCCTGGCTGCGGGCGTCGGCCTGAGCGCGCAGGGCGTCGCGCTCCCTGGAGGCCGCGGCGTCAGCCTCCCGCAGCTTGCGGTCGAGCTCCTCCTCGAGGGCCGCCCTGCGCTCGGAAACGGCATTCTCGGCCTCGCGGAGGCGCCGCTCCAGGGCCTCCTCCTTCCGGATGAAGCCCGAGCGCAGGGCTGAGAGCTCTTTCTCCAGGGTCTCGGCCTTCTGGGCGTTCCAGGAGCTCTCCCGGTCCGCCCAGTCCGCGGCGAGCCTTCTTTCGAGCTCCAGGTACTTGAGCTCGAGCGCCTCCGCGCGGGCCCGGTAGGAGGCCTCGAGCTCTGAGCGGGCCCTGGCCATCCTCTCCTCGTGGGCCAGGGCGAGGCCCTTCTCTCTCTCGAGGGCGGCCGCCTCGGCCTCCTTGTGCCGGGCCTGGAATTCCCTCTCCAGCTCCCGGCGCCTGGACTCAAGCTCGGTCTGCAAAGCCTCCTCCCTCTGCCGGCGCTCCTGGGCCAGGGCCTCTCGCTGGGCGGAGAGCCACTGGGCCTCCCGGCCGCTCAAGGCTTTCTGGAGCTCGGCCTCGCGTCTGAGCAGGGCTTCCTGCAGGCCTGATTCCTGGCTGGCGAGCTGGGAGAGCCTTTCGTCCATGGCCTTGTTGAGTTGGGTCTCCCGCTGGCGGAGCCTCTCCTCCCCCTCGGCCTCCCGATGCTTGGCCTCCTCCAGCAGTTGGCCGCGCAGGGCCTCAAGCTCCCGCTCGCGGGCCTGGAGGGAGGCCTGGATTTGGGCGACCCGGAAGGAGGCTGCAGCTTCTGCCTCCCGGATGCGCCGCGCGGCTTGGGCCTCGAGCTCCTGCCTCCGGGCTTCCAGGATGGCCTCCCTTTCCTTATAATTTTTCTCTAACGAGCTCTCCTTTTCCTTATAGCCCCGCTCCAGGCGCGCGTGCTCATGGACGATGAGAGCCTCCCGCTCCTGGAGCCACTCCCTCTCCCTTTTGGCCAGGGTCTCCCGGATCTGGGCCTGGTCGCGCTCGTACTGCTCCCGGAGGGCCTTCTCCAGGGAGACGGAGCGCTCCTCCAGGAGGGCTTTCTCGCGCGCGAGACTCGCCTCTGCGGCCTGCCGAAGCTCTTGCTCCTTTCTGGAGCTCTCCTCCTCGAGGGCCGCCCGAGCGGTCTCCAGCTCCCGGCGGCTCGCCCTCTCCATTTCCTCGCGCCGGCGCCCGAGGTCCTCCTCTCCCTGCCTCTCGAGGGCTCCAGAGCGCTCTGCAAGCTCCTCTTGGAGCTGATGCTCTCTGGCATCAAATTTTCGGCGCTCCTCCGCGAGCCTCTGGCGGAAGCCCTCCTCGAGGGCCTTGAGGCGCTCGTCGGTGCGGGCCTGAAGGGCGGCCGACTCCTTGAGGGCTTCGTCGGAGAGCTCGCGCCGCAGGGCCTCGGCTGCCTTCTCCTGGGCCTCAAGCCATCGGGCCTTTTCCTCCGAAAGCTCCCGGCGCAGCTCCTCCTGGCGGGCGGCCTGGGCCTTGAGGAATTCCTCCTCGCGCCTGGCGCCCAGGGCCTCCAGGGACCTGCGCTCGCGATCGAGCTCCTCCGAGAATCGCGCCCGGGCCGCTCCCAAGGCCTGCTCGTGGGCAGCGGCCAGGCTCCGCTCCCTCTGGGCCCACTGCTCGGACAGCTCCTGTTCGGCCTTTTGGCGGGCCTTCTGCGCGGATCCGGCCAGCTCCTCTCTTTCCCACTCCAGGGCCTCTCTGGCCTTGGCCCCCTCCTCCGCAAGCTTCCGGCGCTCGGACTCCCATCGGGCCTTCTCTTGGCTTCTCCAGGCCTCGCAGGACTCCCGGAACCTCCGCTCGCTCTCCTCCTCCTTGAGGCGAAGAACCTCGCGCCGATCCTCCTCCCGGCGGCGGGCCTCCTCCTCGAGAGTTTTCCCGCGGCGCTCGAGCTCCTGGCTCCTGCTGTCGCAGGCGGCCTCCAGGCCCTGGATCCTCTCTTGGAGGGCCTGCTCGCGCTGGAGGAAATCTTTCTCGAGAGACTCACGCTGGGCGGAGAGCTCCCTCCGGCTCCTGGCCAGGGCCTCGTCGAGCTTCTTTTGGTGCTGGGCCCAGAGCTCCTTTTCCTTGGCCACGAGCTGATCCTGGAGGGCCTGGTATCTGGCCAGGCCCTCGGCCTCGCTGTTCTCGGTGTGGGTCAGGAGGTCCCTGGTGCGTGTCCTGATCTCCTCCTCGAGCCGACCCTCCTTCTCCCGGTAGTGCGCCTCCAAGAACCTGCGCTCCGCCTCCAGCTTCTCCTGGAGCCTGCCCCACTCCTCCTCGTTCTTGTGGCGGTAGGCTTTCTCGAGCTCCTCCAGGCGCCTGGCCTGATCCTGGTCGAGCCTAGAGCGCCTCTCCTCCAGGGCCTCCTCCCGGGCCCTCAGCCTGGCCTCGGCCTGGGCCGCCTGGGCCGAGCCTTTCTCGGCCAGGGCCTGCTCCTCGCGGGCCAGGACCTCGCGGTTGTGCTTGAGAAGCTCCTCCTGGGTGGCCTCGTACTTGCGGCGTATCTCCAGCTCCTTGGCCCTCATCCTTTCGTCGAGCTGGCGCTCCTGGGACTCGAGCTCCGCCTCCCGGGACCTGAGGGCCTCGGCCTGGATCCTGAGGCGTTCCAGGAAGGCTCCCTTGGCCTCATCGAGGGTCTTCTCCTGGCGCCTGAGGAGGTCCTGGGTCTCGCGCTCGGCCTGCCTGCGCGCCTCCTGGACTGCTTCGATCCCGCCCCGGCGCAGGGCCCCGAGGTCAGCCTCCTTCATGGCGAGTTCCTTCTTTAAGGCCTCGATCTGGAGCTCGAGCTGCCGTCTCTCCTCCTTGAGGCGCAGGTCCTCGGCGTGCCCCAGCTCGCGGCGCAGCTCCTCGCGCAGCTCGGCCTCCATCCTCTGGTGGTCCTTGAGCGAGGACTCCCAGGTCCTGATCGTCTCCCGCCAGCGCCCGACGGCCTCGTCTTTCTGGCCTATCTCCGAGGCCATCTGCCGGGCCTGGAGGGAGAGCTTTTCTTTCTCCTCCTTGAGAGCCGTTGTCTCCTCGGCCATCTTGTGAAGGCGCTCCAGGGCCCAGCGCAGGGCCAGGCGTGCGGTCTCCAGGTCGTTGACCTTGGATGCGTCCAGCGATTCTTGTTCCATAGAGAAAGGGCAACGTTATAATAGGGGGAAGATGTTACATTTTCAAGGCGGCCGCCCGCTCGGGCGGTTTCGGCCGCCTGGGAAAGGCTGGATCGGCCGATTCGGCCGAATCAGGTCCGGTTTGGGGAGATGTCCCTGAATGCCATTGAACATGCCGTTCCAACGGCCAGTTCGTGGGGCCTTAAGCGGACATCTCGGCGTTCAACCAGAGGGCCTGTCCTTAGTCCTAATATTTCCTAGGACCCTTGCCTCTCCTCTCCTTTATCGCAGCCTCTCGTCCGCCGTCGCTCCCGCCAGTTGCGGGGTCTGATCGCGGTTCTGGCGGCGGGCCTCGTCCTGGACATGGGGACGCAGAGAATCATAGAGTTCCCGGATCGTCGCCGAACCGTCGGCGTCCGCGAGGGCTTTCAAGAAATAATAGGTGAACAGCCCATGGCCCTTTTCCTCGAAGGTCCCGGTAACCTGGCGGCTCTCCGAGGCGCTCAAGGCGATGATCTTCCCGGGCCGCGGCTCGCCCACGTCGATCTTATGGACCAGGGGCCGTATGCCCTTGGCCAGGACCGAGCGCCCTCCGGCCCCGGAGAAGCACGAGTCCAAGGCCACGATCACGCGCTTGGCCCTAAGGGCGCCCAGCTTCGCGTAAAGGCGCTTGAGGGGGTACGAGGTTTCCTTCAGGTATTGAGGGTCGCCGTCCACGGGCACGAGATAAGCCTGGCCGGTATTGGGATCGGGAGCGCCGTGACCCGAGTAATAGAAAAAAGCCGTGGAGTTTTCGTTGACGTTCTTGGCAAGCATGGTCTCGACGTTCTTGACGAGTCCGGTCCTGGTCGCGCGCGCGCCGGTCAGCAGAACGATGTTCCTCCGAGGATACCCCATGGCCTCCAGGTGCGCCCGCACCGCGTCGGCGTCGCGGTCGGCGAAGCGCGCCTCGGGCAAATCCGTGTATTTCTCGACGCCCACGACCACGGCGAAATTATTCGGATTGGGGGCGAGCTTGTATCGCGGGCGGTCGATATCCGAATTATGCCGCGCCGCGGGCGGCTCCTCCTTCCTAGGCTGCGCCTCGCTCAAGGCCTGCTTGATGGCAGCCTGCATATCCTCCTTGGAAACGGCCGGCTGGGACGCCGCGGGCTGCGGCTGGTTCTGGGCCGCGCCTTGTACCGCGGCCTGTATGGCCTGCTGCAGCTCCTCCTTCGATATGCCGCCGGAGGGCGCCTGGGGCTGGGGAGCTTGCGTTTGAGCTTCTGCCGCGGGCCGGGGCCTCTCCTCATCCCTAGCTTTTTCGAGATCATCCTGATAAGCGGAAGCGATATCATCGAATATTTCACTCAAGGTTTCTTCACCCTTAAAATGGGCGCCTTCGCCCTTAGAGTAATACGCATGGGACTGGCCGTCAAATACCTCATATCTCCAATACCTTAAACTGAAGTTCCCCGACATTTTATGGCGATAAAACGCCAAAAGCTCCATCGTAGCAAGGCGAAATTCTGGTTCCCTTATCTGATATTTGTACCCATGTAATATGCCAATACGGCTCCGGTCAATGAGAAGCTGACTGCACCGAATGCGCTTCCGTATCCGCCTCGGTATCGTCTATAATCGAGTCTGGTATATGGATAAAATACCTATTGACACCATTGAAATAAATATGTATTATTGTGCCCATGTACATCGAAAGGATTCCCAATCGCAAATCCCCACCAGCCATCTTGCTGCGCGAATCATTCCGAGAAGGGAAAAAAGTCCACAAGCGCACCCTCGGCAACTTGTCCTCGCTGCCTGCCCAGCAGATCGAACTCATTGGCCGCGTCATCAGGGGCGAGCGGCTCACGGCGGTTGGGGATCACTTTGAGATTCTGGCCTCGTTCCATCACGGGCACGTTGACGCCGTCCTGCGAGCGATGAGGCGCCTCGGCTTCGAGCAACTCATCGCTTCGACGCGCTCACGCGAACGGGACTTGGTCGTGGGCATGGTCGCGGCCCGCGTCATCGAGCCCGACAGCAAGCTCGCCACCACCCGCTGGTGGCGCGTGACGACGCTGCCCGAGGAGCTCGGCATAGCCGACGCCGATGAGGATGACCTCTATGGCGCGATGGACTGGCTGCTGAAACGACAGCCATACATCGAGGGCAAGCTCGCCGCCAGGCATCTGCGGGAAGGAGGCCTGGTTCTCTTCGATCTCACTTCAAGTTACTTCGAGGGTGTCACGTGCCCTTTGGCCGCCTTGGGGAAGGACCGCGACGGCAAGAAGGGCAAGCTTCAGGTCAACTGGGGCCTATTGACCGACGAGCGGGGCCGCCCCGTCGCGGTATCGGTCTTCAAGGGAAACACGGGCGATCCGAAAACGCTGATGCCCCAGGTCCGGAAGGTCAAGGAGGACTTCGGCATCAAAACGATGGCGATTGTCGGCGACCGGGGCATGATCACCCAGAAGCAGATCGACGAGATCAAAGAGATCGACGGGGTGGACTGGATCACGGCGCTCAAGACGGAGGGGATTAAAAAGCTCATCGAAGGCGAAGCCCTGCAGATGGAGCTGTTCGACGAGCGCAACCTCTTCGAGCTCGCGCATCCCGACTATCCTGGCGAGCGATTGATTGCCTGCCTGAACCCCGAGCTTCGCAAGCTGCGCGGCCATAAGCGCCGTTCCCTGCTCGACGCGACGAGCCGGGAACTGGAGAAGGTCCGGTCCATGGTCCAGCGGGGCAGGCTCAAGGGCAAGGGTCAAGACGAGATCGGAGTGCGGGTCGGCAAGGTCGTCAACAAGTACAAGGTGGCCAAGCACTTCGTGCTGGCCATCCAGGACGGCCACTTTGACTTTCACGTCGATGAGCAGAAGGTGTCGGCGGAGGCCGCGCTCGACGGGATCTACGTGATCCGCACGAGCTTGGACGAGAAGAGTTCATCCGCCGAAGATACAGTGCGACATTACAAGAGGCTCGTCCTCATCGAGCAAGCCTACTGCTCGATGAAGACCATCGACCTCAGGACCCGTCCGATCCGGCATCACACTGAGGACCGGGTCCGAGCGCATATCTTTCTGTGCATGCTGGCCTGCTACGTGGGGTGGTACATGCGCGAGGCGTGGCGGCCGCTCTTGTTTTGCGACGAGGATCAGGAGGCCAAGAAGATCCGCGATCCAGTGGCGCCGGCGAAGCGCTCGGAGGCGGCGCTGGAGAAGGTCCACAAAAAGGTTCTCGATGACGGGACCGAGGTCCACAGCTTCCAGACTTTGCTCAAGTGCTTGAGCGCCATCGTGCGCAACATTTGCCGCGTGCCGAGGACGAGCCCCAACGCCCCCACCTTCGAGGTCCTCACCACGCCGAACGAGAAGCAGCGGCGAGCCTGCGAACTTGTGGAGAACATCGAAGTGTAGACAGTACGACGAACTCGACTTTGGGCA
>CAYLZQ010000111.1:0-6809 GCA_964388045.1 uncultured Elusimicrobia bacterium
CCGGGCCGTCGAGAGCCTGGTGGACCTCTACCTCCCTTCCCCCCCGGCCCCCCTCCTGGAGAGGGTCCTCTCGCGCGCCACCAGCTACGTGGAGAAAGTCGAGGTCCTCGAGACCAGGAGGGAGGGGGGGGGCCTGAGGCTGCGCCTCTTGGCCCTGGTCTCCTTCCCGAGGCTGGGAAGGGATCTCCGGGAGTGGGGCGTCTTGAAGCCGGAGGGGGTCAGGGGCCAGCCGCGGGTGCTCCTGGCCCTGGGCGGGGAGGGCGGGGCCCTGGCCTCGGAGGCCCTCAGGCGAGCGCTCCTTGAGCGCGGCTATGCCGCGGCCCTGGGCGGCCAGGGAGCGGTCCAGGGCGCGGAGGCTCTCGCGGCCGCGGAGAGGATGGGCGCCGGCGTGGCCGTGAGCGGAGAGGCTTGGGCCCTCCGCGTGGAGGACTCGCGCCTGGAGGGCTTCGAGTCCTTCCGGGCGAGGCTCGCCCTGGAGGCCGTGCTTCTTCCCGAGCGCCAGACCCTGGGCTCGTGGACCCAGGAGGCCACGGCCGTGGACATCTCCTCGGAGGGCGCCTCGGCCAAGGCCCTGGCCAACGCCGGGGAGCTGGCGGCGGACCGCTTGAGGCCGCTTCTCGCGGGGCGCTTCGAGGAGAGGCTCGAGATCGGGCTCCTGGTGGCGGCCCTGGGCGGGCTCTCAGAGGCGCGCAGGCTCCTGGCCTTCCTGCGCGGGCTTCCCGGGGTGGTGGCCGCCTCCCTGGACTCGGTCTCCGGAAGGGACGTGCGCCTGCGGGTCTTCGTGGAGAGGATCTCGGTCGAGGAGCTGGCGGCCAGGATGCTCAAGGGCGGCCCCTATCGCCTCAGCGTGCGCGCGGTCGAGCCCGAGGAGCGGAGCCTCGAGTTCGAGAGGGATGAGGGCTGATGCTCTCCCGGGTCTACTCGGTGGGCTTGAGGGGGGTCGAGGGCTATCCGGTTCTCGTGGAGCTCGACCTGGCCAACGGCCTGCCCGGCTACACGACAGTGGGCCTCCCGGACAGCGCGGTCCGCGAGTCCCGCGAGCGGGTGAGCTCCGCCGTGCGCAACTCGGGTTTTCGCTTCCCCCAGCGGAGGATCACGGTGAACCTGGCCCCGGCCCAGGCGCGCAAGGAGGGCACCCACTTCGACCTCCCGATCGCCCTGGCGGTCCTGGCCGCCTCGGGCCAGCTCTCCTGCGAGGGCTGGCCGGGGCGCTACTGCTTCGCGGGGGAACTGGCCTTGGACGGGAGCTTGCGGCCGGTGCCCGGGGTCCTGGCCATGGCCCTCCAGGCCAAGGCCCAGGGCTTTGCGGCCCTGGTCGTCCCTGCCGGAAACGCCGCGGAGGCCCGCGCGATCGGGCCGGCCTTCGGGGCCTCCTCCCTGCGCGAGGCGGCCGAGTTCCTGGCCTCCGGGAAAGGGGTCCTGGCCGAAGCCTCCCCTCCCTGCGGGAATCCGGCCCCGGAGGGAGGGGAGGACCTCTCGGACGTGAGGGGCCAGACCCTGGCCAAGCGCGCCCTGGAGATCGCGGCGGCCGGCGGGCACAACCTCCTCTTGCTCGGTCCCCCCGGGGTGGGCAAGTCCATGCTGGCCAGGCGACTGGTCGGCCTCCTTCCTCCCCTCTCGCCAGGGGAGGCCGTGGAGGTCACCCGCGTGCACTCCGTCTGCGGCAAGGGCTGGGGAGGGGGGCTGCGAACCTCGCGGCCCTTCAGGGCCCCGCACCATTCGGCCTCGACCGTCTCCCTGGTGGGGGGAGGCCCCCACGCGAGGCCAGGGGAGGCCTCCCTGGCCCACGGCGGGGTCTTGTTCTTGGACGAGCTGGCCGAGTTCGGGCGCTCGGCCTTGGAGGCCTTGAGGCAGCCCCTGGAGGACTTCAGGGTGACGATCGCCAGGGCCAGGGAGGTCCTCGAGTATCCGGCGCGCTTTCTCCTCGTGGCGGCCACCAACCCCTGCCCCTGCGGCTTCCGCGGCCATCCCCAGCGGGAGTGCCTCTGCACGCCTCCCGCCGTCCAAAAATACCTCTCGCGCCTCTCCGGGCCGCTCCTGGACCGCATCGACCTCCAGGTGGAGATGGCTCCGCTTAAGTTCGAGCATTGGGCCCAAAGCTCGGCGGGCGCGAAGCCCGAGAGTTCCGCGCAGGTCCGCGGGCGCGTCGCGCAGGCCAGGCGCCTCCAGCGGGAGCGTTTCGCGAGCGCTGATTTCGCGGTCAACGCAGCCATCCCTTCCCGGGAGCTGCGCCGCCACTGCGCCCTGGACCCCCGGGGGCTCGGCCTCCTGGAGCGGGCCTCCCGCAAGCTCGGCCTCTCCGCGCGCAGCCTGGACCGAGTGCTGAGGGTCGCCCGGACGATCGCGGACCTCTCCGGGAGTCCCGGGGTTTCCTCCGAGCACCTCTCGGAGGCCGTCCAGTGCCGGAGTCTTGAGCGCTTAAATCAGGAGGCCCCCGCCACGCATGGCGGGGGTTTTCGGGGGTAAAGGAGCCGTTTTATTAGGAGGCAGCATGAAGAAGATCATTTTCGTCCTCCTGCTGCTCTACGGGGGATACTACTACGCGAGCCGCCGCTATGAGTTTCACGACACCCTGGCCTTTGCCAAGAGGCACCCGCAGGCCAAGTGGGCCCCGGCCGTCGATTACTACGTGGGCCTGATCTACTACCAGCGCTCGGACTACGCCGGGGCCCAGGAGGCCTTCACCCAGCTCCTGACCGACCACCCCACGGCCACCTACGCGCCCAAGGCCCTCCTTCGGCTCGGCGACGCCGCCGAGAACAACCACGACTGGGAGACGGCCAAGTCGGCCCTGGGGCGCTACGTCGAGGAGTACCCCGACGGAAAGGAAATCGAGCTCGCCCGCAAGCGCCTGGAGATACTAAAATACCAGCACCCTTGAGATGAGCGCCAGACCGGCACCCCCCTTCGCCGCGCGGGTGGCCGAGGGCATGGCCCGCCATGGCCTGACCCTGCGCGGCTTCTGCCGCGCCGCGGGGCTCGACGCCTCCTTTTTCTCGAAGGTCCTTTCCGGAAAGCGCAGCCCCCCGGCCGAGGAGGCCGTGCTGCGGCGCATCGCGGAGGTCCTGGGCCTGGAGGCGGCCGAGCTGATCGTGGCCGCGGGAAGGATCCCCAGCGAGTGGGGAGCCCTCTGGAAGGATCCCCGGCTTTTCCGGGACGTGGACTCCCTGGCCAGGGAGGGGAGGGCCCGTGCAGCCAGGGGGAGGGGGGGCTTGGAATCCAAGCAGGAGATTCCCGTCCCCGGACCGCGCCGGGACCTTGCCGAGGAGCTCTTGTGAGTCTTTCTCCCAGGCAGGAATGCCTGGTGCGCCTCAACGCCTTCCTCTCCCCGGATGCGGCGCGCCGGATCCTGGGGGCCCTGAGCCCTGCGGAGGCCCTCAAGGCGCCGCCCTCGGAGCTTGGCCAAGCAGCCGGGATTTCCATCCAGGCCGCGGCGCGCCTTCAGGAGCAGGCCCTGGCCTTCGACCTTCAGGGCGAGCTCCAGGCCGCGGCCCAATCGGGGGCGCGCCTCCTTGACTGGGAGGACCCCGAGTATCCGGACCTGCTCAGGTCCGTTCCCGAGGCCCCCCTCCTCCTCTACGTGAAGGGCCGCCTGGAGGGGGGACCGCCCCTCGCCTTCGTCGGCTCCCGCCGTCCCACCCCCTACGGGCTGCGGATGGCTTGCCGGCTGGCCGGGGAGGCGGCCCAAGCCGGCTGCGTGGTGGTCAGCGGCCTGGCCAGGGGCATAGACACCCAGGCCCATCGGGCCGCCCTCAAGGCCGGGGGCCTCACCTGGGCGGTCCTTGGCTCCGGCCTGGGCCGGCTCTACCCTCCCGAGAACGAGCTCCTGGCCCGGGAGATCGTGGCCGCAGGGGGAGCCCTGGTGAGCGAGCTCCCCATCCGGACTCCTCCCCTGGCCGGGCATTTTCCGCGCCGGAACAGGATCGTCTCGGGCCTCTCCTGGGGGACGGTGGTGGTGGAGGGGGAGAGCCGCTCAGGCTCCCTGATCACCGCGCGCCTGGCCCTGGAGCAGGGACGGGAGGTCTTCGCGGTCCCTGGCCCCGCGGACTCGCGCTTGAGCGACGCCCCGCACCTCCTGATCGCGCAGGGGGCCAAGCTCGTGAGGACCATGGCCGAGGTCTGGGAGGAGCTGCCGGCGGGGTGCCGCCCCGTCAGGCCGCCAGAGGCGGCGCTCGGTCCCCGGCGGCTCAGCCCTCCTCTCGCGGAGGAACAGGAGAAAATTCTAAGATTGCTGGGCCCGGAGGCCTTGGGCCTTGAGGAGCTTGGCCAGGCCGCTGGTATTGACTTGCCGCGGCTTTCCAATATACTTTTTCAGATGGAGCTTGAGGATCTGGTCGCGCCGGTTCCCGGGCAGAGGTATGCCAAAAAAGAGAATCCCTAAGAAGGCCCCCAAGACCGACAAAAGCAAGGGAAAGGAAACTCAGAATCCCAAGGCCAGGGGCCCCTCCCTGGTTGTGGTGGAATCCCCGGCCAAGGAGAGGACCATCGCGCGTTTCCTCAAGGGCCCCTACGTGGTCCGCAGCTCCTACGGCCACGTCCGCGACCTGCCCTTGAGGAAGGTGGGGGTCGTGGTCGAGGAGGGCTTTGTCCCCCAGTACGTGGTGCTTCCCAGGGCCAAGAAGGTCCTCTCCGAGTTCAAGACCCTGGCGGGCCGCTCCCCCCACGTTTACCTGGCGACCGACCCCGACCGGGAGGGGGAGGCGATCGCCTGGCACATCGCCGAGCTTTTGAGCCTGAGCCAGGAGCAGATCCGGCGCATCACCTTCCATGAGATCACCCCGGGCGCCATCCAGGAGGCCATGGCCTCCCCGCGCGCAATCGACCAGAACCTGGTCCAGGCCCAGCAGGCGAGACGGGTCCTCGACCGCCTGGTCGGCTACAAGCTCTCCCCCCTTCTCTGGGCCAAGATCCAGAGAGGCCTCTCGGCCGGGCGCGTGCAGTCCGTGGCCGTGAGGCTCCTGGCCGAGCGCGCCAGGGAGATCAGGGACTTCGCGGCCCAGACCTACTGGACCCTGACCGCGGTCCTGGAGAAGCCGGGCTTGGAGCCCGCCTTCGAGGCCAGGCTTTCGGCCTTCAACGGGGAGAAGATCGAGAGGACGATCACTCTCGAGCTTTTCGCCGAGCAGTATCGGGTCAGGACGACCTCCCTCGGCGGGCGGGAGGAGGTCAAGACGATCGAGGACTCCGTCCTCTCGGGCGCGCTCAGGGTCGTCCAGATCGAGAAGAAGGAGGTCCGCAGGCGCCCTTCTCCTCCCTTCTCCACCAGCACCCTCCAGCAGGCCGCCTCCCAGAGGCTGGGTTTCGCGGCCGAGAGGACCATGCGCGTGGCCCAGTCCCTCTACGAGGGATTGGACCTGGGCCACGGGGAGCAGGTGGGCCTGATCACCTACATGAGGACTGACTCCTTCTTCATCTCCCAGGCCGCGGCCCAGGAGGCGGCTCGCTACGTCGCCCAGCGCTTCGGGCCTTCCTACTTGCCCGAGCGTCCTGTCGCCTACCAGACCAAGTCCCTGGGGGCCCAGGAGGCGCACGAGGCCATCAGGCCCACCAGCGTCCTGCGCGCCCCGGAGGAGATGAGGAGGCACCTCAACCACGACCAGGCCCGCCTCTACGAGCTCATCTGGAAGCGCTTCGTGGCGAGCCAAATGGTCGAGGCCGTCTACGACACGGTCTCGGTGGACGTGGAGAGCTCCGGGGGCGACGGGAAGGCCCTCTTCCGCTGCTCGGGCAGGAGCCTCAAGTTCGACGGCTTCCTGCGCGTCCAGGCCTTGGGCCGCGCTTCCGGGGAGGCCGAGGAGGAGCCACAGGAGGATGCCCCCGAGAGCCTTCCACCCCTCTCGGAAGGGGACTCCCTGCGCCTGGTGGGCCTCAAGGCCGAGGAGCACCGGAGCAGTCCCCCGCCGCATTACAACGAGGCGAGCCTCATCAGGGCCATGGAGAAACACGGGATCGGCCGCCCCTCCACCTACGCCCCCACGATCAAGACGATCGTGGACCGGGGCTACGTGCGGCGTCAGCCCAAGGACCGCAGGCTCATCCCGAGCGACCTCGGGATCCTCGTCACCGAGAAGCTCAAAAAGCATTTCCCGGAGGTGGTGAGCCTCGCCTACACGGCCCAGGTGGAGGAGCGCCTGGACCTGGTCGCCGAGGGCAAGCAGAAGTGGGTCGAGGTCCTCAACGACTTCTACGCCCCCTTCGTCCGGGCCCTGGAGGTCGCCGGCCGGGAAATGGAGGTCTCCAAGGTCGAGCCCAAAAAATCCGAGGAGAAGTGCCCCCTTTGCGGCCAGCCGATGCTGATCAGGGAGAGCCGCTTCGGCAAGTACCTCTCCTGCTCCGCCTTCCCCCGCTGCAAGGGGAAGATCCAGCTCACCCCGGAAGGCCAGAAGGTGGTTCCCGAGAGCACCGGGGAGGTCTGCGACCTCTGCGGCAAGCCCATGGTCATCCGCGCCGGCCGCAAGGGGAGGTTTTTGGCCTGCTCTGGCTACCCCGCCTGCCGGAACACCTTCTCCCTCGACGCCGAGGGGAAAAAGATCGAGGGCTCCAGGCCCTGGCCCACCTCGCGGCGATGCCAGAAATGCCAGAGTCCCTTCTGGCTGCGCGCGGGAAAGAGGGGCTACTTCCTGGCCTGCTCCGGCTTCCCCAAGTGCCGCAACCTCAAGCCCGTTTCCAGGGAGGAAGGCGAGGGGCTGCGCGCCGAGGGAGAGGCCCTGCGCGCCCAGGCGGCCGCCGCGCGCCAGGGGGCCGGGGGAGGCCCCGCAGCTCCGTGAGCCTCCTAATAAAACGGCTCCTTTACCCCCGAAAACCCCGCC
>CAYLZQ010000112.1:0-6803 GCA_964388045.1 uncultured Elusimicrobia bacterium
CTACGCCCTGGACGAGGAGTTCGACAGGCTGGAGAAGGAGTACACCCTGCTCAAGAGGGACAACGGGGAGATGGCCCAGGCCCTCCAGCGCCTGCGGGACATACATCCCCACTCGGACATCCGGCGGGCCTACCTGGTCGAGCACATGAACGAGGCCCTGGAGGCCTACAGGCCGGCCCAGTCGCCAGAGAATCCTGTCTGGATGCAGAGGCGCCAGTCCGCGGTGAGACCCAGCCACCTGGACCGCTTCCAGAGAAGGCTTGAACGCTCGGTAGGCGGCAAGAAGATCCGGAAGAGCATTTACGACATCGAGACCTTCACTGAGAAGGAGCGGGCCAAGCGAGCCAAACGCCAGGGCGAAGACGATGTGGAGGACGTGGCCCTGGACATCGAGGAATACGCGGTGATCGAGGAGGCCTACCGCAGGCTCTTCGCCCTGGCCAAGGCCCCTGAGGACCTCAGGCCCATCGAGGTCTCGGTGGACCGTCAGAAGAAGGAATCCGTCTTCCCCTCCCACCGCTTCCAGTCCGACCTCATCACGAGGCAGCTCGACTTGGCGATCAGTCGGGAAAAGCCGCGCACGAGCCTTAAGTCCTTCCTCAAGGGCTCCGCTGTCCTGGGAGAGAGGACGACCCAGGCCGGGGCCCTGCGTCTCCTGGGCACGATCCAGAACCGCCGCGAGCTCAACCTGGCCTTCGAGACCCTCTCAGGGGAGGCCGAGAACCTGGGCTTCGAAGTCGAGGAGATGACTGACCAGGCCGTCGAGGCGGTGGCCAAGCGCCTCTGGAGGGCCACGCGCAGGATCCTGAGCCTAGAGCTCAAGCGCCCTGCCCTGCCAGAGGAGATCATCGCCGAGCTCAAGAAGAGGCTCTCCCCCTCCTGGCTGAGGAGCTACCGGAAGGGCTTCAACGTCGAGATCCTGGAGAGCGCCTTCGGGCCCCGGGAGCTCCGCTCCCAGAAGTACCGCCCCTCCGAGCTTGCGGCCAGGCTCGAGGGCCTGGAGGACTCCTTTGAGAAGGAGAAGTGGGCCGACGACGAGGAACAGGCCTTCGAGGGCCTCGACCTCTGGGCCAAGCGCCACTACGCCCTCCCCATGGTGGAACGCGTCAATAACAAGCTCGTCTACCGCTACGAGCGCTACTACTTGGACGGGCTCTCTCCCCCGAGCCTGGAGGACCAGCTCGACGTCTTCTGGTGGTGGTCGCTCCTAAGCGCGGGAGCCCTGCCCCCGCCCTTCATCCGCCTGCTCCGCCAGGGGGGAAGGCTCGAGGCCTTTCTCGAGGCGGCCTTCAAGGCCATGGATGAGGAGCTCAAGAAGAGGATCAAGGGCGCGACGACCCTTGAGGAGAGGCGGGAGCACCTCGACTGGTTCGAGGGGCAGGCCTTCTTCCTGCTGGAGTCCTCCCTCTACGGGCTGCGGGACTTCAAGACCATCCGGGAGACGGTGGCGGCGGTCTGGGGTCAGATCCAGGCCCTGCTTGAGGCTCAGGAGATCAACGCGGCTTATGGGGAGGAAAACCGCAGCCGCCTGGCCCAAGGCTTCTTCGAGCAGGTGGGGTTGGCAGTGAGGCAGGCAGTGGTCACGACAGACATGGCAGGCTCCAGGCCTGACCCTGCCGAGGTGAGCCAAACCCTGGACCTCGTGCGACAGATCGAGAAGGTCCTTCGCCCCTTCCCGGCCCTGGACCTGATCAAGGCCCATGCCAGGAACCTGGCGGAGAACATCCACAAGGGCGACCGCAAGTACATGAAGGCCTATCACCTGGCCATCCCGAGGGCGGTCAACCTGGACTCGCGCTTCCGCCGCTGGCTGGATGAGAAAAACGGCCTCCTCGCCGAGGTGTTTTCCTGGATCCTGGACGGCATCGAGTACGTTTTCGGGGAGCTCCTGGGCTCCTGGATCAAGAAGAAGCTGGGCCTCAAGGACGCCCTGCCCGGGGTGCCTGAGGAGGCCCTCAGGGGGCTTCTTACCTCTGATTTCGTCCATTTCCTGGCCCTCATCAACGACCCTGAGACCGAGAGCCGGACCAAGCTCACGGCCGTGGCCCTGCTGGACCGGGTGGACCTGGGCCAGAGCCTGGGCAAGGACCGCTTCGGGCGGGAGATCCAGATGAGGGCCGCGGCCTCGGTGGGCCGCTGGCTCCTTGAGGACGTCTCCCAGTCCGCGAGCGAGGCCTCTGCCCTCAAGGAAACGGCCCGCACCCTCATCCGCCTGGGCGACCTCCACCCCGGGCTTCTCCAGCCCGATCTGGGGACCAGCGAGGGGACCCTGGACAACGCCTTCCGGCAGGGGACAGCCTTCATCAAGCGCCAGGAGGCCTACCGCTCCCTGGCCAAGGGGGAGCATCCCTTCCGCGGGGTGAACACCCGCTGGGCCCTGGAGCTCACCAAGCGCCTGGACGCGGCCCAGGCATGGCCGGAGGACTACAACGGCAAAATGGCTCTGCTTGACTTCCTCGCCTCCAACGGGGAGTTCTCGGATGAGCTCGACCGCAGGATCCTCGCTCACGCGAGATCGGACGTCAAGGCCTTCCGGGCCTGGAGAAAGAATGACCGCGAGTGGCTCGTGCGCCTGGGCCTGGCTGAGGACGACAGCGACTCAATCCTGACTCCCATAGGCCGCCTCCCCATGCCCAAGACCCAACCCCTGAAGATCGTGCGCAACCCTGTCCTGCGCACCCAGCTCTTCGATCTGCTCCCTGAGGCCAACCTCAAGGAGCATCCCCCGCGCCGCTCCTTCAAGGAATGGCTCAAGGCCGCCTGGAGGCTCTGGAAGGCTTACCGCGCGGCGCGCAAGTATTTCTCGAAGGAGTTTCTTGACGGGCTAAAAAACGAGGGGACCATGGAGGACAAGTTCTTCGAGGTCCTCGAGGAGGTGGACAGGGTGGCCTCGGAGAGGGCCCGGGCCGCTGGAGAGCGCTGGGAGGAGGGGCGCTTCACCAAGGAGGAGCTTAATTTCCTGTACGAACAGGGCATGGAGGATCCCAAGGCGGAGTGGAAGCCCCAGCTCCCTCACGAGAAGGAGGACCTGATCAAGGCCTACAAGAACAAGATCAAGGACGAGGCCCTGGGGACCCTCCTCGAGCTCTACAACGCCTACGCCGGGACCCAGGATCCTCTCCTTGGCCTCATCCTGGACAACTACCCGGAGCCGACCAGGTCTCGGGACGAGCTCCTGGAAAGGGTGATCAAGGCGCGCAAACTCACCGGCGGCAGGCTTTCATTCCTCGAGTCGCACAAGAGCTACCGCCAGCCCAACCCTGTCAGAATCGCCGAGAAGCACCTCCTCGACCAGGCCGTGATCCAGATGCGCAAGTTCTCGGCTGCCGAGAAGGTGGACATCCTGCTCCACGTGGCCAGGATCGAGCGCCTGCCCAGGGAGAAGCTCAGCCAGTACAACCGGAGGGTCTTGAGCGGGGACAGGAGGAAGCTCGCGCGCGACTACGCCTCCCTGCGCTCCATCGCCCAGCTCGAGAACTACATCAGTCTGCTCCACCCCAAGGACCGCTCCCTCATCGTGCGGGCCCTCTTCTACGGGGAGCATTCCCTCCATAAGGACCCCTTCCAGGTCAAGCGCCTCTACGAGAAGCTGGTGATCGAGGGCCGGGACCTCCACGACTTCATGAAGACCCTGCTCAGGGTCTACTTCGAGATCCTGACTGAGGACGAGAAGGCGCGCCTGATATCGGATCTGGCCGCCTTCGAGAACGTCTCGACGGATCTCAAGGGACCCCAGATCGTGAAGGTGGCCTTGAAGGGAATGGGAGTGACCGGAGCCAAGGTGGCCCAGGCCCTGGCCACTCACAAGGGGCTTCTCCCCGAGGAATACGGCCGGGAGCTGGAGGGCTTCAAGGACAAGGCCCAGGACATGGAGAAGATGAGGGCCTTCTCCCTCATCCAGGAGCGCTTGGCTGCCCTGGATCGGGCGCGCAAGAAACAGAACCCGGAGGCTCATGCGGGATTTTGGGCGCGCTTGAAGGCAGGCTGGCGCTGGCTCAAGGGGCTCCTCAAGAAAGGGGAGGCCAAGCGCCCGCCCGCCAGGCTCCTCACCCTTGAGGAGCTAGACGCGGTGAGCCTGGAGGCCCTGCCCGAGGACAACGAGGACCTCTCCCTGGGGGAGGCCGCGCGAAGGAGGCTGGTCAAGGAGGTGCGGTTTTTGCTCCAGGAGCAGGCGCGCCGGGTCCGCTGGATCGAGTCCCTGGGGCCAGAGCTTGGGGCGGGTTCGATCAAACTCGTCTACAAGATGCTCCTCGACGACGGCAGGGTCTGGGTGGTCAAGATCAGGGCGCCGGGCGCCTCCTACCGGACCAGGCGCGAGTTCGAGATCGTGGACGGGCTCATCGACGAAATGCGCCGGCACGCGGAGTTCAACGTCCCGGCGGCCAAGCAGATATTGGACGAGGTCAAGGCCCTGGTCCAGGCGGAGATGGACTTCAGGGACGAGGCGAAAAAGGAGGAGGCGATGCTTGCGCGCGCCGGGTCGCGGCCGTGGTACGCGCGGATCCTGGCGCCGGCCCCCTACGTGCCCAAGCCCCACAGGCTCTACGTGGGGGAGGACCTTATGGTGGAGGAGTTCGTCCCGACCATCAAGTTCCAGGACCTCCCTCGCTGGAGCCTGATCGGCCCAAGCCGCGGCAAGATCGCAAGGCGAGCCGTCACGGAAGGAATGTTCGCCCTGGTCTTCGACGAGTGGCTCGAGCCCGACCCGCACACGGGCAACCGCCACGCGCGCAGGGGCGGGATCCATGGGTTGTTCACGGAGCTCGTGGTCATGGACCTGGGACAGGGAAGCCCCCAGCCCATCGAGAGGCTCAAGCCCATGATGCGCTCGGGGCTGGCCTTGGAGAACGAGGACGTGGCCGGAGCGGCCAAGGCCCTGCTGGCCATCGTGCGCCTGGGGGAGAAGGACGATCCCTCCAAGGTGCTTTCAGCCCTTGAGTCCGGGATCCAGAGCAGGCCAGAGGCAGGGATCGTGGAAAGGCTCATGGAAGGGCTCATCGAGGCCGAGAAGCTGGGGGTCCTGGTCTACCCTGAGTACGCCCCCCTCCAGAAGGCCATGATCATCTACACGGGCTACTCGGAGTACCTGCCCAGGGATTACCTCTTCAAGTCCCTGGAGAGGGCCATGGCGGCCCGGCTCCTGCGCGACAGGCCGGTGCCGCTCTGGGACCTCTTCAAGCTGTGGGTCAAGCGCCTGGCGCTCGGGCGAGAGGCGGCGAGGGCCGAGAGCGAGGCCTTGATCGAGAAGGTGACCAGCAGGCTCGCTCAGCGCTGAAAGCCGGGGATGGAGCCGTGATGGCCACAAACGTCTTGAACTCAGAGCGCGCGGTCGCAATGAGCATTGATCCCCCCAAGACAACGCATCGGTTTCTTCTCCCAGTAGCCCTAACGCACGGCTGAGATGCGGGCGCTATCAGATTCCAAGAATGCACCCGTCAGCTCAAGCCGATGTTAGACGGCTTTGGCTTTGTTTGCCCATCAGGGGTGAAGAGGTACTGCTCCAGGATGTGCGCGGGCAAGGTCCCGGAATACCTCCGGCGCGATGTCCGCCAGCTCAAGAAGTCGCCTCGCGGCCCCAGATGGAGACTTCTGCCCCTGCTCCCATGCCCGAACGGTGGATGCTGTCACGCTCAGTAGTGAGGCGAAAACTGGCTGGCTCACACCAAACCGGCGTTTGCGGAGGCGGGCAATCTGTTCCTTCCGCCACGGTCTGGCCGGCTGCGGGATCTCCAGCGATGATCCCCGAAGCTTTTTCGCACCGCGGGCATGCTCAACGGCCTCCTTCAGCCCCAAGATGAGTTCCTGTCCCAGCCTTGTCTCGCGCATACTAATTGGCCTCCCTCTTCAACTCCGCCACCAGGGCCCTCAAGACTCGCTTCTCGTCTGGCGAAATATCATCCTTCTCATCTTTGTCATAGAGGGCAAGGAGATAGGTTCGCTCAACCCTGGCCAAATCCAAATAAATCACTCGGTATCCGCCCCGCTTCCCCTTGTCTCGACTTGGATCGGCAATTCTGACCTTTCGGAGACCTCCTGTTCCCTGAAGGACGCGGCCAGCCTCAGGATTCTTGAGCAGTTCTGCTTGAATCAGGCGCAACGTGCCGGGACCCTCCTTATCAACTTCCCGCTGGAAAGACCCAGTCTCGACAAAAGTGCGCCTCATGCTATTTTGTAGTATATACTACTTAGTGTTATATGTCAAGGGTCTGATGGCACGCGGCTATCATGCTCTTGCCTTTCAGAGCTCTTGGTCACAGGGGCATCGTGATCGGTCGGGTGGCCGTATCCACTCCAATCTGACGCTCAGCGTTCCCGCGCCCTGGAGGTGACCAGCCCGTGAAGCCCTGGCGCTCTCCTTTCAACTCAACCGCGCGCGAAGCCCCGGCCGGAGACCTCAGTGCATAGCCTCCGGAAAATCCCCAGCACGCTGGTGAGACGAAGATCCACCTTCACGTCGAAGAGTCCAGCGGCCTCCGGCCGCTCCCTCTTGAGCCTCTCGAGGGCCTTGCGGTAACCCCCATTCCCCCCAGCCCCGGAGAGGCTGAGGGAGCGCAGGCTCAAGGCCAGCGGGATGGACAGGCCGTACTGGCAGGAGCGGGCGCGCAGCTCGCCAAGGGGACGGGAGCCGGGCGGGACCTGAGAGGGAGCCAAGGTCTCGAAGGAGAGGGGTCCCACGCTGTCGTAGAAGAGGAGAATCCCCCCAGCCGGGATGAGCCCCGGCTTGGCTTCGTAGGCCTCCTTCTCCTGGGCCCGCGCGGGCCCGCAGAGGGCCAGGGCCAAGGCCAGCAAGGCGCTCACAGGCG
>CAYLZQ010000113.1:0-5296 GCA_964388045.1 uncultured Elusimicrobia bacterium
TGGGCGAGATGGCGGCGGCCGCGGCCGCCCTGCTCCTCGGCTTCTGGCCGCGCCGGATCCCGGAGACGAACGTCCTCATGAGCAGGGATTCCCCCTACGGCCAGATCAAGGTCCTCGACTTCGGGCCCAGGCGCTACCTCCTCGTCAACGGCACCACCCAGTCCATGGCCCGCAAAGACACCCTCGAGACGGACTCCCAGTACGCCCAGGCCATGGAGTGGGCCTTCCTGCTTCGGCCGGGCACCCAGAGGGCCCTGGTGATCGGGATAGGGGCCGGGCTCCTGCCCGGAGCCGTCGAGAGGCACTACGGAATCCCGGCCGACACCGTGGACGTGGACCCGGAGATCGTGCGGGCCGCCAGGGCCTACTTCAATTTCTCCCCGCGCGGCTCCCTCTTCCTGGAGGACGGCCGCGCCTTCCTGGAGCGGGGGGAAAGCCTCTACGGGGTCATCCTCCTGGACGCCTTCGGCTCCGAGACCCCTCCCTACCATCTCTTCACGACAGAGGCCTTCACGGCCGCCAGGAGGAGGCTGGCCCCGGGCGGGGTCCTGGCCGTCAACCTGGTGAGCCTCGTGAAGGGCCCCGGAAGCCGCCCCTGGAGGAGCGCCTACAAGACCCTGCGCCGGGTCTTCCCCCAGGTCCGAGCCTTCCAGGCGAGCCAGGACACCCAGGGCCTGGCCAACGTGGTCTTCTTCTGCTCGGAGGGCCCCCTGGCGGGGGAAAAAGCCGCCCCGCCGCGCCTCCCCATCAAGGAGAACCTGGCCTTCATGCTCTCCCGCGAGCTCAGGCCCTCGCCCGAGGATCTTGCGGACGCTCTCCTGATGACGGACGACCACGCCCCCCTGGAGTTCCTCATGGCCCAGACCTCCTCTCGCTGGCGCGAGCACCTCCAGAGGAACATTCCCGAGATCCTGCTCTACTGACTTGGGCCCGGAGAAAGTCCTGCTGGTCGGAGTCGGCCTGAAGTCCGAGCGGCATCTCATGGCCTCGAGCCTGGAGGAGCTCAGGGACCTGGCCCGGACGGCCGGGGCCCAGATCGTGGGGGAGTTCACCCAGAGCCTCCCGCGCTACCACCCCGGCTCCCTGATCGGCAGGGGCAAGATTTCGGAGCTCGCCTCCGCGGTCAGTGCCCGCCGGACGAGCACCGTCATCTTCGACGTAGAGCTCAGCCCGGCGCAGCAGAAGACCCTCGAGAACGCCTGCAAGGCCAAGATCATAGACCGCACCCGCCTCATCCTCGACATCTTCGCCAGGCGCGCCCGCACCAGCGAGGGCCGCATCCAGGTGGAGCTGGCCCAGCTCTCCTATATGCTGCCCAGGCTCACCGGGGCCTGGAGGGCCTACTCCCAGCAGGTGGGCGGGATCGGCACGCGGGGGCCCGGGGAACGGCAACTGGAATACGAGCGGCGGCACATCCAGTACCGGATCCGGCACCTCAAGGGGGATCTCGAGCGAGTCCGCGCCGGCCGCAGCCTCAGGCGCCGGAGGCGCCTGGCGGTCCCGGTGCCCCAGGTGGCCCTGATCGGTTACACCAACGTCGGGAAGTCCACCCTCCTCAACACCCTGACCCGGGGGGCGGCCAGGGTCTACGCAGACGACCGGCTCTTCGCGACCCTCGACCCCACGGCCCGGCGCGTACGCCTGCCCGAGGGGAGCTGGGCGGTCGTGACGGACACCGTGGGATTCATCCAGCGCCTGCCCACGACCCTGGTGGCAGCCTTCAGGGCCACCCTGGAGGAGGTCAGGCTCGCGGACTGCCTCCTCTGGGTCTGCGACGCGACCTCCAGGGACAAGAAGGGACAGGACCTGGCCGTGGAGGGCATCCTCCGGGAACTCGGGGCCTGGGGCATCCCGAGGGTCAAGGTTTTCAACAAGATCGACCTCCTCTCGAGCGCCCAGCGCCGGGACCTGGAGTGCGAGGTCCCCGGAGGGCTCTTGGTGTCCGCCGCGACCGGGGAGGGGATCCCGGAGGCCCTGGGCAGGCTCCAGGAGATCCTCTCCGAGAGGTGGCTCCTGCGGGAGCTGGAGCTCCCTGCCGCGGCTCCCCAGGGCTCCTGGCTTTACCAGTCCGCCCAGGTCCTCTCGGCCACGCCCTTGGGCAGGACCACGCTCTACCGCCTGCGTGTGACGCCGGAGAACTGGGAGCGCCTGCAAAAAAAGCTTGTCAAAACGTAACTACTCAGGTTCCTCAGCCCCACCCCCACCCCCTCCCGTAGGGAGGGGTGTCTCGGCCCCCTCTTCTACTCACCTCCCCGCGGGGGAGGTGAGTAGTCACGTCAAAACATAAATTTGGTAGACTAGCCCGCTCTTATGACTTCTCTTGAATCCCTGGGGTTGGTGCTCCTCAGCTACCTGGCCGGGGGGATCCCTACGGGATACCTGGTGGTGCGCCGTCTCAAGGGCATCGACATCAGGGAATACGGCTCCGGCAATCCCGGGACCGCCAACGTCTACCGCGTGGCGGGCTCCCTGGCGGGGGGGATCACGCTCGTGGTGGACGCCTTGAAGGGCTACCTCCCGGTCCTCATGGCGAGGCGCCTGCACCCCGAGGCCTCCTGGCTGATCATCCTCTGCGGCGCAGCGGCCATCGTCGGCCACGACTGGACCCTCTTTCTGGGCTTCAGGGGGGGAAAGGGGGTCGCCACCTCGGCCGGGGTCTTCGCCGCGATGATGCCCGCGGCCACGGCCCTGGCGGCGCTGTTCTTCGCGGCCGGATTCGTCCTGACCGGCCACATCTCGGTCGGCTCCATGGCCGCGGCCCTCGTCCTTCCCCTCATCAACCTCCTCCTGGGAACCCCGACGCCGTTCACGGTGATGTCCGCCTGCGCCGGGGCCCTCATCCTCTATAAGCACGTCCCGAACATCAGGAGGCTCCTGGCGGGCAAGGAGCTATTTCTACGTGGAAGAAAAAATTAAAATCGCCGTGCTGGGCGGCGGGCTGTGGGGAACAGTCCTGGCAAGCCGCCTGACCCAGGGGACCGGAGGGAGGTGCGTGTGGCTCTGGGAATTTTTCCCGGAAGCGGCCCGCGCCCTGGCCAGGACCAGGCGCCATCCCCACCTTCCGGGCCTGAGGCTGCCTGCCGCCGTGACGGTGACCTCCGAGCTGGGAGCGGCGGCGCAGGGGGCCGAGGTCCTGCTCTTCGTGCTGCCCTCGTCTTTCGTGCGGCCGACGGCCCACAGGCTGGGACGCCTCCTCGGCCATGCCCCGGTCGCGCTCAACGCCTCCAAGGGCCTGGAGCCGGGGACCCTGCTCACGATGGGCGAGGTGATAGCCTCCGAGCTCCCAGGGTCCAGGGTCTACACCCTCTCGGGCCCCAGCTTCGCCCGGGAGGTGGCCAGGGGGATCCCGACCAAGCTGGTGCTGGCGGGACCCCCCGGAGCCGCGGCCAGGAGGCTTTGCCTCCTGCTCGAAGGCCCAGGCCTCCGAGTCGAGTGGAGCAGGGACCGCAAGGGGGTGGAGCTGGGCGGCTCCCTCAAGAACGCCTTGGCCATAGCCTGCGGCATCCTCGACGGCCTCGGGGCAGGGGCCAACACCAAGGCGGCCCTGTTCATCCAGGGAATCTCAGAGATGGCAAGCCTCATCGCCGCCTCCGGTGGCAGGCAGGAAACCATCTACGGGCTTGCCGGGCTCGGGGACCTGATAGCGACGGGCACCTCCCCGGAGTCGCGCAACCGAGCCCTGGGAGAAAAGCTGGGCTCGGGAAAGCCCCTGGCGAAGGCCCTGCGGGAGATTCCCACGGTGGTGGAGGGAATCGAGGCGGCGGCCTGCGCGCACCGGCTCGCCCGAAGGCTGGGCCTCAAGGCCCCCCTCCTGGAAGCCATCTGGAGGACGCTGCGCCGCGGCAGCCCGGCCGGGAACGTGGTGAAGGCTCTTGGATTTCAGGGATTTTAAGCTATAATGTTATGAAGAATGGCCAAGAACGAGAAGGAAGGCAAGGAGCCTGAGGACTCCCACGAAAAGGAGGTCAGGATCTATTCCCTGGCCACCACGGTCAACGAATGCATCATTTTTCTGGAGGAGCTGGGGGGAAGCCGCCTGCTGCCCATCTGGATCGGCATCAGCGAGGGTCAGGCCATCGCGATCCGCTTCTCGGGCATCGTCCTGCCCCGGCCCCTGACCCACGACCTGCTCCTCTCGATGCTCAAGACCCTCGGCTACACGGTCGAGAAGGTCGTGATCTGCGACATCAAGGAGAACACCTTCTACGCCAGGATCCACATCCAGAGGGGGAGCTCCGCCCTTTCCATCGACTCGCGGCCCTCCGACGCCATCGCGGTCGCGGTCAGGGCCGGCTGCTCGATCATGGTGGAGGAGAGGGTCTTCAGCCGCTGCCAGACCCTCAACAAGCCCATCACCGAGGACGAGGTTTCCAAATTCAAGGCCGAGCTCAAGAACCTCAAGCCCGAGGACATCTTCAAGGAACTTAAAAAAAAGGAAGAGAAGGAGCCGGGAGAGGACCCAAAAAAAAAGAAAGAGGGCGAAGAAGATGAATAGACTCGACATCATCAAGGCTGTCGCCAAAGTACTCAGCACCAAGGGCGAGGCGGCGCGGGCGGTTGAGACCACATTCGAGACGATCCGCAAGGCCCTCGGCAGCGACGAAAAGGTCGTCATCTCCAATTTCGGAACTTTCCGAGTCAGGCACCGCCAGCAGCGTCAGGGGCGCAATCCCAAGACGGGCCAGGCGGTGACGGTGCCGCCCCGCCGGGGGGTGCGCTTCAAGGCCTCCAAGAACCTGCTCGGCTAGGGCGCGGGTGGATCCGAAGGCGCCGGCCCTGCCGGAGAAGGAATCCTTGACGATCGGGGAGGTCTGCCGGATCGTCCAGGTGCCGACGCACACCTTGAGGTATTGGGAAGAAGCGGGCCTGCTTCGGCCGGCCCGCCGCGCGAGCGGCCACCGGCGCTACAGCCGGGGGGATGTCGAGACCCTTTTCTCCCTCAAGGAGCTGATCCAGGGCCGGAGGATGACCCTGGCCGGGGCGCGAAAGACCCTGCTCGAGCGCCTCAGGGGGAAGGGGACCGCCTCCGAGGGCTCCGCAGCCCTCCCGCCCCAGGCCCTGAGGCTCCTGCGGGAGGTAAGGAAGGATATCCAGGAGCTGGTGGCTGAGCTGTCGCGCTGATGCGTATGGCCGGGGACTGGCTCAATGGTAGAATCCCGGGAAAGTATGGGGGATGGTACGCATAGTCGGGGACTGGCTCAATGGCAGTGCCCCGGGAAAGTATGGGGAAAGGTGCGCATGGTCGGGGACTGGCTCAATGGCAGTGCCCCGGGAAAGTATGGGGAAAGGTGCGCAT
>CAYLZQ010000113.1:5396-6769 GCA_964388045.1 uncultured Elusimicrobia bacterium
GGTCGGGGACTGGCTCAATGGTAGAGCGCTCCCTTGGGGTGGGAGAGACTCCGGGTTCGATTCCCGGGTCCCCGACCATGCGCATCAGCTTCGGGGGGTTCAGCGAGCCGTCGCGCGAAGCGCGAAAAGGCGAGCGACGATGAAATGGGGGGCGGAGCCCCCCTTGTGGAGCGCCGAGCGGAGAGGATTCCTTTCGCAGCGAGGCATCAGCCCGAGCGCGCAGCACGTGGCGCCCCACTCAACTCCCTATGGGCGCCAGTACGCGCGCTACCGCGCGCAGCGCGAGGGCGCGACAGATACGGGGTATAGCTCAATTGGTTAGAGCGCTTGGTTCGGGACCAAGAGGTTCTGAGTTCGAGTCTCAGTACCCCGAAGCCCCGCCCCGACTCATTTTTACAATCGGCGCGCGACTGTCGTTGACGACAATTGGTGGATAACGTCGGCGGCAGCGTCGGCCCATCCGGCGCCTGCCGATAGGGATTTCTTCCTCGCATCCCGCGCCTCTCCCTTGCATTTTGTCCTTGACAATATAGTACAATGCAAGCGGAGGGGCCTTGACGCGTCTACACTTCATCATTCGTGGCCGCGTCCAGGGAATCGGCTACCGCTGGTTTGTGCGCGAGAGCGCCGAGGGCCTGGGCCTCGTCGGCTGGGTGAAAAACCTGCGTGATGGACGCGTTGAGCTGGTCGCAGAAGCGGAGGAATCGATTTTGACGCAGTTTCTCGAGACCATCCGCACCGGCCCCATGAAGAATTTCATCGCTCACGTCGAGGTGTCCTGGAGCAGCGCCTCGGACACGTTCGACGAGTTTGAGATCCGCTATTACTGATGCGCAATGCGCTATGCGGTGCTCTCCGACATTCATAGCAATCTCGAGGCGCTCACGGCGGTGCTGGAGCATCTGGCCTCGGAGCGGATTGATGCCTACCTGTGTCTTGGCGACGTCGTGGGCTACGGCGCCGAGCCATCTGCCTGCCTGAGTCGCCTCGAAGCCTGTCAGGCCGTCGTGGTCGCGGGCAACCACGAATTGGCGTGCGTCGGCAAGCTCGAGCTCGGCTGGTTCAACGAGCTGGCCCGCGGGGCCATCGTCTGGACCCGCGACCAGCTCAGCTTCACCGAGCTGGATACGTTGCGTCGCTGGCCGCTGACGACGGTCGTGGAGCCCTTCACCTTGGTGCACGCCAGTCTCCGGCACCCGGAGCGGTTTGAGTATCTCGTGGATGCGGCCCAAGCGGTGGAGACGATGCAAATCGCCCGGACGCTCATGTGCTTCTTCGGTCACACGCATCTGCCGTGTTTCCTGGAATACGATCGCGCCCGCCATCGCATGACGCGCATCCTAACACAGCCCAATGAATTGACGAGGATCACC
>CAYLZQ010000114.1:0-6740 GCA_964388045.1 uncultured Elusimicrobia bacterium
GCGGCGCAGGCGCCCCGCCCGGCCAAGGGCGAGGGCGACTGGCCCGGCTTCCGCGGCTCGCGACGCGACGGCGTCTCGACCGACACGGGCCTCCTGAAGGAGTGGCCCGCCGAGGGTCCAAAACTCCTGTGGGAGAGCCAGGGCGCCGGCCGGGGTTACGCGAGCCTCGCGATCGCCGGCGGCAAGATCTACACCCTGGGCGACGCGCCGTCGACCGCCTCCGACAAGGACGAGTACTTCCTCGCCTTCGACGCCAAAGACGGCAAGCCGCTCTGGAAGACGAAGCTGGGCCCGGCCTGGAACGAAGGCGACTCGAGCTGGCAGAGCTCGCGCTCCACGCCCACGATCGACGGGACGCTGGCGTTCGTCTTGACGGCCCACGGCAAGCTCGCCTACCCCTTCACGAACCTCATCATCTGCGCCCTGGGGATTCCCGTGGCCCTGCGCCTGGGGCGGGCCTCCAGGGTCGCGAGCTTCTGCGCGGCCCTGGCCCTCTCCTTCGTCTACCTCTGGTTCATCGAGATAGGCCGGGCCCTGGGGAACTCGGGGGCCTTGAACCCCCTGGCCGCCGCCTGGAGCGCGAACCTATTCTTCGGAGGGGTCGCGATCGGGCTTTTCAGGGGCTGGAGGGCGTAGGGGCGGCGGCCTTATTCTCTTGCTTGCCTCCCCCGAAGAGGAGGGCCGGTGGCGCCGAGGCCCCGAGACGTTTCAAGGGTCATGTTTATCCAGGCTCCATTTGACGCCTCCTCGACAGGCGATGAGGAGGAAAACGAAGCAGTAGAGAGCCGCCAATTCGCCCTTATTGACCGCCGGGAAGAAGTCGGGTCCGAGCTGAAACTTCCAGTGGAACTGGAAATAGGCCACGGCCATCGTGCCGCTGCAGAGGAAAGCCGCCGCGCGCGTCTGAACCCCCAGCATCACGGCCAGCCCGCCGAGGAGTTCTATGAGCCCGCCGAACCAGAGCTGAGACCCGATCGGCGGCCGGAAATCGGAAAGCACCCCCAGGATCTTCCGGGCGCCGTGGAAGAAAAACATGAATCCAGTCACGATGCGCAGCAAGGCATATGCGTGGTCCGCGAACTTTTCAAGTCGTTTCATGATCCGCGTCTCCTCTTCCTGCCAAGCAGGAAATTCAAGCTGGGTTCGGCCGCCGGTTCTGCCCGCACCGGAGAGGATGCTCGGCGCTTGCCGAGTCTGTCAAGGCCGCCCTGGAAAACCCAGGAGGGGTTGCGGCTGGGCTTTTCAGGGGCCGGAGGGCGCTGGGCCGGCGGCCTTCTTCTCTTCCTTGCCTCCCCCGAAGAGGAGGGCCAGTTGCGCCGAGGCCCCGAGGTTGGCCGGCGCCTTCTCGGTCTTGTCCTGGCTCTGGATTCTCTGGTCCGAGGGGCTCGCCGAGACCGCCAGGTCCACCACGAAGTGCAGGAAGTTGAGGCCGGCCCCGGCCGAGAGGGCCGTGCGCGAGCCCCTCTGGGCGAGGTTGCGCGAGATCCCGAGGCGCAGGGGGATGTTGAGCCAGGTCCGGTTGAAGACGTTGATCTCCGTCCCCAGCCCGAAGGTCTGGGCGGCCACCCCGTCCAAGGGGGTGAGGTTCCTGGTCAGGTCCACGTCGGCCGCTATGTTCCAGAAGCGCCAGGGGCTGACAGCCAGCCCCAGGCGGGCGTTTCCGTTGAGGGACTGGCGGCTGCGCTCGCCGGCGAGCTTGGCCTGGTCCGGCTGGTCGAAGCTGGGGCTGTTGATGTTCCGGGCGCTTAGGCCCACGCGCGGCCTCATGGGGAGGCTCTCCCAGGTCCGGTTCATGTCCCAGAGAAGGCCCAGGTCCAGGGCGGGCTGGAGGCTCTGCTTGGCGCCCTCGGTGAACTTGCGCAGGGGGTTGGTGGACCCGGGGTCCTCCCGCAGGACGAAGAACTCGAAGAACCCGGTCTTCCCGACCAGGGCCTTGAGGTTCCCTCCCGCCAGGAGCCCGGGGACTCCGGGGATCTCCCGCCCGTGGCCCACTCCTATCTCCAGGACCGAGAGCCCCCTTAGGACGATCCTGGAGTCGTTGGCGTCCGCGAGCAGGGCCGTGGGCCCGGTGTTCACCGTATCGGTGCGCGGGATGCCGGCGACATACGCGAAGTTGTTTACGAAGAAGGCCAGGCTCTTGACCTTGAGGTTGAGGCCGGCCCCGAGGTCCGCGCGCAGGCCGCTCTCCGGGCTTCCCATCTTGGAGAGGGCCGCGTTGATGTTGGCCGTGGTGCAGGCCCCGGCCCCGGGGGCGGCCTGGCAGTCCTTCCCGATCTGGTTGAGGTCGTTGGCTCCCTCGAGGACTGGCCCCGAGAGCTCCGCGTGGGCGCTCAAGGGGATCTGGAGCCCGGAGGGGTTCTCGATCTGGCCAAGCCCCGCGGGGTTCCAGTAGGCCCCGACCGGGCCCTGGGCCAGGGCCACTCCGACCCCGCCCATGCCCATGGCCCTTGCCCCGAAGGAGTGCCATTCCGTGGCCCAGGTCGGCGCGGCCGCAAGCAATAGAGAGAGACAAAGGAACGATTCTTTCATAGCTGACACAGTTTTCTTAAGTTGGTGCGACGGCAAGAAATTCGCAGCATGCGCTAAAACGAAACCCGCTGCGAATTTCTCGCCGCGCAGACTAGTATAACAGACCTGATCCGGGCGGTTCAAGGCGCCCGTGCCTTTAGGCGCCCAGCTCTCGGAGCAGGCGCGCCACGGCAGAGGCCGCGGCGCGCAGAAGGCCCAGTATCGCCCCTGGTTTCTTGGGCAGGGTCACTCCGTGGGCCTGGGCCGCGTCCCGGATCTCCTTCTCATGGGGGAGGTTTCCCTCCTTGTCCATGTCGTTCAAGAGGACCTGGGCCATGGCCGAGGGGATGTCCGCGGCCTTGGAGTAGAGGGTGGGGACGACCAGGACCTCGGCCAGGGCGGCTCCTGCCGCGCCCAGGGAGGCCAGCAGGGCCTCCCGCAGCTTCCAGGCGAAGCCCATCCAGGCCTGGCCCTGGTCGTGCTCCTCGTCGTTGGCGTCGTATTGGTATGTGTTGGTTCCATCCCGGATCCAGGTCCGGCCGTCAGGCAGGGGCTTCTTGAGGAAGCCCTCCCCGATCAAGGGGCTTGCCAGGATGTACATGGAGAAGATGTCGCCCCAGCCCTCGCTCAGGCCCCCGTTGATGATCCCGCCCGAGAGCCCGTAGGTCTGGATCTTCCGGGCCGCGCCTGCCAGGAGGTTCTCGGCCGCCCGCAGGGCTGCGGTCAGGGCCCCGCCGATCATGTCGTCCAGGTAGTGCCCGCCCTCGTGGAAGATGACCCCGGGGCGGCTGGTCTCGGAGCAGTTCTCGCTCGACTTGAAGAAGTTGAGGCTGGGGCGGCCCGGGGTGTAGTAGGCGTTGCACTCGTCGTTGATGTTGACGTTCAAGGGGACCTGCCGGTCGAGGCTCGGGCTCTCGATCCCCCTCTCCCTGACCCAGTCCAGCTCCCTGTTGAAGCTCACGTAGGCGTTGACCTGGGAGACGACGGTCTCCTCGGCCCCCTCCGGATTGAAGACGACCTGGGTCTCCTGGCCCGGCTTGAGGGTCACGGAGATCCTGAGGGGTTTGCCGTCCCTGTCGTTGACGAGCGCGTATTTCCCGGAGAGGGCCGCGGTGATCGCGACAGGCTTGCCCTCCTGGGAGTCCGAGGCGAAGCGGCCGTCCCTGTCGGTCGTGACATTGCGGCCGTCCTGAAGGGTGATCGTGAGGTGCGGCAGGGGGACCTCGACCAGCTCAGGCCGGCCTTCTGGACGCTTGTCCGTCATCTCGGAGCGGCCCTCCACCCTGCCGGAGACGGCGTTGGGGGGGGCCTTCCGGCTCTCTTCCAGGAGCCCCACCCTCGGGTCCCAGGCGAATACCTCGCCCGTGGCCACGTCCACCGCGATCATGACGGGCAGGCCTTCGATGGTATAGAGGTTCGCCGTATGCCAGGCTCCCTGGACGTAGACGACCTTGCGGTCCAGATAGGAGAGCTCAAGGCCCGAGTTGGGCGGGATCCCCAGGCGCTCCTGGGCCTTGGCCTTCATCTCCTCTTCCGTCAGGCCGGGAGTCGTGCCCACGGAGACGCTCGGGTAGAGCCTGGCCATGGCGGCCATGAGGACTGGCTTGCCCTTGACGACCTTGACCGTGAAGCTCAGGTAGGAGCCGTGGATGGCCACGCGGTAGGGAGTTCCGTCCTGGTTCTTGCCTTCCTTCACCTGCTTGAAATAGGCGTAGACAGTGTCCGCCTGGTGGGCCCTGCCCCTGACGAGCTGGACGTGCATGGTGACGAGCTCCGCGCTCGGGACCCCGTAGGTGGCCGCCTCCTGGTCCACCATCCGGCGCAGGGCCTTCTCCATGGCGGCCGGGTCTGAGGGGTCGGCCTGGAGGACCCTGGGGCCGGTCCCGAAGATGTCTCCCTGGGCGATGGACCCCGGGAGGTCGAAGGCGTTGATCGTGACCGAGGGGACCTTCTTTGGGTCCGGAGCCGAGGGGGGAGGGTCGAGCTCGATTCCTTCCGGAAGGGTGGGCCTTGGAAGCGGCAGGATGCCCAGGGCCCCTCCCGGGACCTTGGCCCCATCGAAGACCTTGCCCCAGGCCTCGGCCGCGAGGGCATTTTGGACTCGGCCCGCGAGGGTCCTGGGCCCCTTGCCTTGATTCTGAGGCGCCTCCTCCCGGCTGCCCTCGGGGGACAGGCCCTCCGCGGAGATCAGGGAAGGGGACGCAGCCTGAGCTTCTGCCTGGAAAGGGTCGGCGGCAAGGAGAGCCTTGGGCGAGTCGGCCTGGGAAAGGGCTTGCCTGGAGACCATCCGGCCCTGGAAGAGGCTGTCGGCCGAGTCCAGCCTCCGCATGTCCAGGGCTGGGCGCGCGTTTAGGCCGGTCCGGAGAGAGACCGCGCCCAGGGCGCGCGGCGCAGCCTTGCTCCCAGGGCCTTTCTGAAGGCCGGCGGCGAAGAGGGGGGCTGAGGGCCCCAAGGAGGAGATCAGCAGGCTTAGGGCGAGCAGGGAGGCGAAGGTCATTTTTGTTTTCATGGTGCGCAGATTCTATGAAAGGGGGGTCCTGTCCTCGTGAGCCTTAAGGGCAGGAGATTCGCGGAAGAGGGCCTAAGTCCCTCTAGGCCTTTGGGCTCACGGCGGGGGAAGAGCCTATTTTGTACCATGGACGCAATGACCGAGCAGGGGTACCCGCGCAGCGGGTCTGCGAGCAAATGGTTGGAGCTCGGCAGAGCGTAAACCATGGAGATCGGGATCGTCGGCCTCCCCAACGTCGGCAAATCCACGATCTTCAACGCCCTGACCTCCGGGCACGCGGCGGCCTCCAACTACCCCTTCACAACCATCGAGCCCAACGTCGGGGCGGTGGCGGTCCCGGACCCCAGGCTGTGGCGCCTCTCCGAGCTCTTCAAGCCCAAGAAGACCACCCCGGCCATGGTCCGCTTCGTGGACATCGCCGGCCTCGTCAAGGGGGCCTCGGCCGGGGAGGGCCTGGGCAACAAGTTCCTCTCCCACATCCGGGAGGTGGACGCGGTCCTGCACCTGGTCAGGCTCTTCAAGGACCCCAACGTGGCGCACACCATGGGCTCGGTGGACCCCCGCAGGGACGTGGAGGTGATAGAGACCGAGCTGATCCTGGCGGACCTTGCGAGCCTCGAGAGGCAGGCTGAGAAGCTCTCGGGCAAGGCCAAGTCCGGGGACAAGGCCGCGCGGGAGTCCCTGGTCGTGCTTGAGAGGCTCAGGGAGGGTTTGAGCCGAGGGCGTCCCGCGCACTTGTCGGGCCTTGCCCAGAAGGACATCAGGGATTTCTTCCTCCTCACCGCCAAGCCCGTGCTCTTCGTGGGCAACACCGACGAGGCTCCGGACCCCCTGACCCGCGAGCTGGAGAAGCTCGCGGCTGAGCGGGGGGCTGGGTGCGTGACCCTGGCCTCCAAGCTGGAGGCTGAAATCGCCCAGCTCTCCCCCGAGGAGCGCGCCCCCTTCATGGCCGAGTTGGGCCTCAGGGAGACCGGGCTTGAGAGGGTGATCGTGGCCGCCTACAGGCTGCTCGGCCTGCGCAGCTTCTTCACGGCCGGGCCCGAGGAGGTGCGGGCCTGGACCATCGTGGCCGGGGCCAAGGCCCCCCAGGCCGCCGGGGTGATCCACAGCGATTTCGAGAAGGGGTTCATCCGGGCCGAGATCTACTCCTTCAAGGACCTGGAGGCCCATCAGAAGGAGTCGGCCCTGCGCGAGAGGGGCCTGATCCGCTCCGAGGGGAAGGACTACGTGGTCCAGGACGGGGATGTCTGCTATTTCAGATTCTCGGTCTGAGGGTGCGGTCTCGCCTCCTCCCGGGCGGATGGAGGCCCGCTGCCTCCACTTCGGGCTCTGCGGGGGCTGCTCCCTCCAGGACCGGGGCTATCCCGAGCAGCTCAGGCTCAAGGGGGAGCGCGTGGCCAGGATCCTCGTCCCCTTTGGCTTGGAGCCCGGGAAGGTCCATCCCTCCCCGGAGCTCTGGTATTACCGCAACAAGATGGAGTTCAGCTTCGGGGACGTCCATCCCCCGGTCCCCGGGGGGCCGGGCCTTCTCCTGGGCCTCAAGCCCAAGGGGCGGTGGCACCAGATCCTGGATCTCAGGGAATGCCACCTTCTCTCCCCGGAGGCCCCGACCCTCCTGGCCTCCGTCCGGGAGTGGGCCGGGCGGGAGAGGATCCTTCCTTATACTAGCCGGAGGCACGCGGGCTTCCTGCGCCATCTGGTGTTGCGGGAGGCCAAGAACCGC
>CAYLZQ010000115.1:0-6738 GCA_964388045.1 uncultured Elusimicrobia bacterium
TAGTAACATACAGATATAAAAAAAGCAACGAGATCGTGGTCATGCACCCCCGTGGGGGAGGTGAGTAGTCACCTTTGCTGAAAAGTGATATGATCGGGTTGTCTCTTTAACGGCCTAAAAGAGAGGGAAGCGTGAAGAGAAGAGTCTTCTGGGGAGTGGTCGCGCTCCTGTCCGGGGTCCTTGTCTTTTCCCTTCTGGTCGAGAGGAAAAGCCACAGGCCTTCCCTGGACCCCGGGGGCGCCTCCGCGCGGGGGCTCAAGTCCCCCCAGGACGCCCTGCCTGATCCTGACTCCAAGCCCGACCCCAACGCCCCCCCGGACCCCGAGGCCCCGCCGGACCCCAGGGCAGGCCCGGATCCCGCGGCTTCCCCGGATGCGCGGGTGCCCCCGGACCCTGCGGCCCAGGCTGACCCTCAGGCCCAGCCTGACTCCAAAGCGCGCTAAAGCCATGCGACAAGAACAGGAAAAAGAATCCCAGGAGCAGGCCTGGGAGCCCGCTCCCAGGGACGCCAAGGCCCCCAAGGACCCCAAGGCTCCCAGGGACGCCAAGGTTCCAAGGGATCCCAAGGCCCCCCAGGATCCCAAGGCTCCCAGGGATCCGGGAGTGGGCCAGGATCCCAAGGCACCCAAGGACCCGAGCGCCCCTCCTGATCCGAATGCCCTCCCGGACCCCAAGTCCCCGCCGGACCCGAGCAAGCGCAAATAGGCAGCCAGCACTACGGTGAGCCTCAAGCGCCTTGGCCTTCTCCTGCTTGGCCCGCTCTTCCTGGGCGCCGGCCTGAGGTTCACCCATGCCTGGTCTTGCTTTCATTCACGGACTCCCCACGCCCTGCCCCAGTGGGCCTACTACGAGACCGGGCTTGGGCTTCTGAGCTACAAGACCTACACCCCTGACATAGTGAACCTGCAGCCCAAGGCCTGGAGAGGGCCTCTTTTCCCGGCCTTCATCGCCCTGGCTGAGAGCCTCTGGAAGCATCCCCTGCCGGGCCATGTCTACTTGGCCCAGGCCCTGCTCTCGACTTCGGCTATTCCACTGGCCTTTGCCCTGGGCTGCCTGCTTGTCTCCCCCCTGGCCGGCTTCTGGGCCAGCCTCTGGATGGCCCTGGACTTCGGGCAGATAGCCTCTGTGACGAGCTTGAACGTCCACGGCTTCTACTCCCTCTGCATCCTGGCCCTGGCCGCTTGCCTGGCTCTCTGGGCCGAGAAGCCGGGCTGGAAGGCAAGCGCCCTTTGCGGTCTCTGCCTGGGAGCCAGCCTCCTGTGCCGCACCGCCCACTATCTGCTCATCGGCCTTCTCCCCCTGGCCGCCGTCTTCTGGTCCTGGGACCTGAGGCAGGGCCTGCGCCGGGCCTCTCTGCTCGCTTTCTTCGCGGCCCTCTGCCTGGCTCCCTTCCTGCTGCGAGACTTCAGGCAGTTCGGCAGGCTCGTCTGGCTCGACACAGGCTGGGGCTCCTACAACCTCCTCACCGCGGCCATGGGCGAGACCGGGACAGCGAGGGTCGAGCATGCCCTGGAGAAGGCCGAGGCTTTGGAGCCTGGTTTCAGGCAGAGCCTATCCGGGGACGAGCTCGAAGAGCAAGTCCGGCTGCGCCGGCTCGCCCTGAGGAGCATCCTGAGCCGGCCCCTGAGCTACCTGCGCGGCTTCCTCGAGAGGCTCAGGCTCTTCTGGGAGCCCATCTGGCCCGCCCTGCTCCTCTCCCTCCTGGCCCTCGTCCTCAATCCGAAAAACAGGGGCCTTCAGGCCCTCTTTCTTGTGGCTGCCTCCTTCGTGGGCTACGGGGTGACTGGAATGTACGAGGAGTACCCAGTGGCTGCGATGCCTGTCCTCTCGGTCCTGGCAGGCTGCGGCCTGGCCTCCCTGTTTCCCTCGCGGCCTCCCAGGGAGCCCCGCCTGGCCTGGGCCCTTCCGGCCTTCGCAGGCCTCTTCCTTTTTTTCTACGCGGCCCTCTTGGGATTTTTTTGCGAGGAATGGAGGCGCTACGGCTGGCCGAGCCGGGGAGAGGCCCTGGAGAGGGCCTGCTCCCCGCCGGCTCCCAGGATCCTGGAGTTCTGGAAGCAAGGGGTCGTGGCCAGCGGAGGCCGCTGGTCCGGGGCCTTGAGCCTTACGAACATGCTTCTGAGGCTTCCCACCGAGAGACTGCCTGAGGTTCTGCCCGGACTGGACCTCATGGTGAGAGGCCTCTCCAACGGGCTCAAGGCCCAAGCCCTGGCCCAGAGGGGGCAGATCCGCATGCGGCTCAAGGATGCCAGGGCCTGGGAGGACTTCAGGGAAGCCCTTGGCGTAGACCCTGAAAGCTTCGCGGCCCACAGGGCGGCGGTCGAATACCTCATCCGGAACGGAGAGGCCCGCAAGGCTCTCCCCTACGCCCGGCGCCTCAAGAGTCTCTCCAGAGACAAGCCCCGGAGCCACAAGGCCCAGGCCGAAAGCCTCTGGGCCAACCTGCTGGCCGCGCTCTCCTTGGATCCAAAGGCCGACAATGAGCTCGAGGCCGCCCTGAGCGAGAGCCCCCGGGATTTCGCGGCCTTGAAGATCCTCTGCGAGAGGCGCTTGAGCCAGGGCCGCCTGGGCGAGGCCCTCAAGCTGGCTGACCGGCTCCTGGACCTTGAGCTTGCGCCTCATGAGCGCGCCCAAGCCCTGGCCCAGAAGGCCATTGTCAGGCTCAGGCTCAAGGACAAAAAGGGAGGCAGGGAGGATTTTGAGAAGGCTCTCAGGCAGGACGGGCGGGTTTGCGAGCAGTCCTTCGGCCTGGACAGAGGCCGCATGGACCTTATTTATTTCAATCTCTGCCTGGGCCGCTTCCCGGAGGATCCCAAGCTCTTCCTGGACCGGGGGGTGGCCCGCTACTTGAGGGGCGAGAGCCAGGGAGCCCTGGCTGACCTCCAAGAGGCTCTCAGGCTCAAGCCTGATTCCCTGGAGGCTGGACTCAGCCTGGCCACTGTCCTAAGGTCCCAGAAGAGAAGACGGGAGGCCCTGGAGGTTCTGGCCAAGGCCCTGGCCAGGACCAGGGGCAGAGAGGGGGAGCCGGCTTTCCGAAAGGCTCTTTCCCTGCGGGACTTGCTTGCCCGCGAGATTTCCGGAGGTACTGGTGGTTCTTAAATCTCTCCTGTGCCTGGCCCTCTGGGCTCATCCGGCTCCAGCTCCTTCCAGGGCGCCGGATGAGATGCTTCGCAGCGCCAGCTCCGCCATTGAGAAGGGGGAGTGGAGCAGGGCTGAGGAGAAGATCAAAAAGGCCCTCAGGCTCTCACCGCGCCATTTCGAGGGGCTTTGCCTGATGACCCAGTTCCTGCGCGAGCAGGGCAGGCTCAGGGAGTCCCTGGCTTACGCGGATATTCTTCAGGGAGCCTCGCTTGCAGGGGTCTCCTCGGAGAACCGCCTGGAGAGGTTCCTGCAGCGCGCAGAGACCCTCATGAGCCTGGGGGCTCATGGGAGGGCTGAGGCTGACGCGCGCAAGGCCTTGAGGGAGTCGCCCGAGAGTTTCGCCTCTCTCTGGCTCATGGCGCGCTGCCTTCTCGAGCAGGGGAAGGCGCGGGAGGCCTTGGGATTCGCCGAGAGGATGGTCGGGATCTCGGAGGGAGCCCTCAGGGCCAAGGCCTTGGCCCAGCGGGCTTTGGTGCGCCTGAGCCTCGCGGACCCTCAAGCCCAGGAGGACTTGCGCCAGGCTCTTGAGGCTGATCCCGGGGAGTGGACGGCCCTCTGGGCCATGACCAGGTTCCTGCGGGACAAGGGGAGGGCTCACGAGGCCCTTGCCTTTGCCGAGCGCTTGAAGGCCGCGGCCCAAGGGCTCGGGAGGGACCAGCGCTCCCGGGCCTTTGTCCAGACCGAGTGGGAGCTGGTCCAGAGCCTGGTCGAGCGCAGCCAGGTCCTCTCGGAGCTCAAGGATTTCTCAAGGGCAGAGGAGGACCTGCGCCAGGCCCTGGCCCTGGCCCCGGAGAATCTGGAGGCTCTGAGGGCCATGACAAGGCTCAGACTCGTTGTGGGGCAGCCGGAGCAGGCTCTCCAGGCTGCCCGGCGCTTGGTGGCGGCGGCCCGGAGCAGGGCCGAGCAAGCCCAAGCCCTTCTTGAGAGAGCCGAGATCAGAAGACGGCTCAAGGATCCCGGAGCCTTGTCCGATTTGCGCCGGGCCATGTCTCTTGAACCCAGCTCATTTCCCGTGCTCCAGGCCCTGGCCCGCCATCTCCTTGAGCGCGGCCGCTTCCAAGAGGCCTTGGCCTACGCTGGGAAGGCTAGAGGGGCGGCGCGTGACTCGGATGAGAGGTCCGCCCTGGTTCTTAAGGCCAGGACCTTGCGGGCCATGGGAAGGGCTGTGGATGCCGAGAAGGCCTTGAGGGAGGCGCTCAAGGATTCCGAGGACCCTGAGGCCCTGGATATGCTCTCGGAGCTTCTGCTGGAGCGAGGCCGGCTTTCCGAGGCTCTTGACCATGCCGAGCGCCTGGCGCGGCTTGAGGGCGGCCCAAGGGCAGGGGCCTACGTTCAAAGAGCCAGAATCCTGGCCGCTCTCAAGGATTACGGGAGGGCTGAGGAAGACTTGAGGAAAGCCCTTGAGATCGGGGAGGACCCAGTGGCCCTGGGGGCCATGGCTCGCTTCCTGCTTGAGCGCGGACGGGCCCAGGAGGCCTTGAGCTTCGCCGAGCGCCTGGTCTCCGCTCAGCCAGGGCCTGAGGCTTTACTGGAGCGCGCCCGGGTCCTGCTCGGTCTGGGACAGGACCAGAGGGCTGAGCAGGACTTGAGGAGAGCCCTTGAGGAAGAGCCCCGGAGTCCTGTGGCGCTCCAGGCCCTTGCGGAGTTTCTTCTCGAGCGGAGCCGGGCCGGGGAGGCCCTTGAGTTCGCGGCCAGACTCCTGCGGGTTGCCAGGGATGGGACCCTCAAGACCATGGCGCGGGCCCTGCTGGATCTCGGCCGAACCCAGGAGGCCTTGGCCTACGCTCAAAGGGCCGCAAGGGCTGCGCGCTCCGCTGAAGAGAGGACCCTGGCCTTGGCCCTCAAGGCCAGGGTCCTGCGGGCCCTGGGGAGGGTTGGGGATGCCGAGAAGGACTTGAGGAAGGCTCTTGAGGCCTCTGAGGACCCCTTGGCCCTGGAGATGCTCTCGGAGCTTCTGTTGGAGCGAGGCCGGCTTTCCGAGGCTCTTGACCATGCCGAGCGCCTGCCGCGGCTTGAGGGCGGCCAAAGGGCCGGGGCTTACGTGCACAGAGCCAGAATCCTGGTCGCTCTCAAGGATTACGGAAGAGCTGAAGAGGACTTGAAGAGGGCCCTTGAGCTGGGGGGAGAGGAGCCTGCGGTTCTCAGAGCCATGGCGCGCTTTTTGCTTGAGCGCGGCCGTGCTGGGGAGGCCTTGAGCTTCGCCGAGCGACTGGTGGTTCTGCAGCCAGGGCCTGAGGCTTATCTCGAGCGCGCCCGGGTCCTGCTCAAACTGGGCCAGGACCAGAGGGCTGAGCAGGACTTGAGGCAGGCAGCAGCCGGCCTTGCCGAGGCGAGGCTTGAGCTGGGGCTTCTCCTTTTTCGCAAGGAGAGATTCCAGGAGGCCCTGGGGCTTCTCTTGCCTGTGCCGCGAGAGGCTTCCATTCGAGCCAGGTGGCTCACCCTGCTCTTTCTGGCGCGCATGAGCCTGGGGGATAAGGCAGGGGCCCGGGCCGACCTGGAGGAGGCGCTCAGGGCTGATCCCAGGCAGGCCTGCGAGGAGACCACTGAGGCTGTTGACAGGAGCCGGATAGCCTTGAGCTATTTCGACCTCTGCCTCGGGCTCTACCCGAAAGAGGCCAGGCTCTGGCATGACCGGGGAGTGGCGCGCTTCGTGCGTGGGGAAGCAGCCGGAGCCGTTTCTGATTTTGTCCGGGCCTTGCGCTTGAGGCCGGACTTCCTGGAGGCTGCGCTCAGCCTGGCCGCGGCGCATGAAGCCGCCGGCAGGGCTGGGCAAGCCCAGGCCGCCCTGGCTCGGGCCCTGCAGGTTGCCGCCTCCCGCAGAGGGGAGGAGGTCTTCCGCCAGGCCCAGGCCCTGCTCTCTAGGCTCGCCTCCAGATCGGCTCCCACTCCGGAAGGCGCCCAATGAGGCTCCTTAAGCTTTCCCTGGGTTCTCCCTCCTGGCTGCCCGGGGTGGGCCTGGCCCTGGCCCTCCTGGTGGGGGGGGCCTTGAGGTTCCATCATGCCTGGTCCCTGCGCCAGGCCTTCCTCCCCCATGAGACTCCCCAGTGGGGATACTACGAGCCCGGCCTCGGCCTGCTCAGCTACCGGAGCTTCTCGCCTGACATCGTGAATCTCAGGCCCCAGGCCTGGCGTGGGCCCATGTTCCCTACCTTCATCGCCCTTGCGGAGAGCCCCTTTAAGCCTTCTTCCCCCGGCTTCGTTTACCTGGCCCAGGCCCTGTTCTCGACTTTGGCCATCGCCCTGGCCTTTGCCCTGGGCTCTTGCCTGGTCTCGCCTTTGGCCGGCTTTCTCTCAGCCCTATGGATGGCCCTGGATCTCGATCAGGTCAGGGCCGTGAGCAGCCTGAACGTGCATGGCTTCTACTCCTTCCTGATCCTGGGCCTGGCCGCAGCCCTGGTCCTCTGGTCCGAGGAGGCGAGTTTCTGGCGCAGCGCCCTGGCCGGGATTCTCCTGGGGGAGAGCCTGCTCTGCCGCAGCGCCCATTTCCTGATCCTTCCCTTCCTCTGCGCGCGAGGCCCCTTCTGGTCCAGGGGCTTCAAAGAGGGAGCCAGGAGCCTGGCCTTGCTATTGGGTTTCGCGGCCCTGGCCCTGCTTCCCTGG
>CAYLZQ010000116.1:0-1143 GCA_964388045.1 uncultured Elusimicrobia bacterium
GCCGCTTCTCGGTGGTGGTCGTATCCTTCTCAACAACGACCCTCCCCCTGGTGGACTCCCTGGGGGTGGCGACCACCTATTCGCTCTCCGCGACGGGAGAGCTTCTCTCCTCCCGCCAGGGCGCGACCCTGGTGCGCGCCAAGAGCCTCTCCGAGTTCTCCGTGGGCTACTATGCCCTGGGCTCCAACTACCTTGTCTCAGAGTCCACCGTGGCCTCCCAGGCGCGCCTGGTGACCGTTTCCTTGCGCGCGGCCACCCAGGGCCAGTCCGTCCCCTTCTTCTCCGGGGCCGGCTTGAGGAACCACGAATGAGCCTGGGGCGTCGCGGGGCCGTGGGACTGATGATGAGCCTGGCCACCCTCGCGGTGCTCCTCATCGTCTCGGCCACCACGGTCTCAAGCCTCAGGAGCATCAAGAGGGAATCCCTCTACCAGCACCGCCTCTCACAGGCCCAGTTCCTGGCGGAATCAGGGGCCGAGGACGCCTTGCAGCGGCTCTCCGCGGACTCGAGCTGGCGCGCGGGGTTCAGCAACAAGGCCATGGGCGGCGGGACCTACACGGTCTCCCTCTCGACCGAGGCCAGGCCCTGGCTCACCTCCAGCGGCTATGCCGGCTCCCTGAGCCAGCTCGGTCGGGCCTTTAGGACAGTAAGGCTCAGGGCCGAGACCCCCCCGATCCCCAGGATGGCCTACGGGATGATGTCGGAGAAGGCCATCAACCTGAAGGGGGACAGCTATATGGACAGCTACAACTCGGAGACGGATCCCGATCCCGCAAGCTTCTCCTCGAGCGCGGTTCTGTGGGGCAACACGAGCGTCAACCTCACCAGGGGCAACTACGCCCTATACGGGGACCTCTATTACTTCTCGGGCAGCGCCCCCCCGGCCAACACCGTGAGCGGGACGATCACCCAGTCCACCTATACCCAGACCCTCTCCTCGACCTCCGTGGGCGGCTACGCCACGGACAACGAGAACCTGACGGGGCTTTCCCCCTCCTCCATCTACAACCAGGCCAACCGCGACCTCTACGTCACCGGGACGACCAACGCCACGATCAAGTCAGGGGTCTACTATTTCAGGAAGCTCGACGTGGACGGGACCCTCATCCGTGAGGAATGTCATGTCGAGGTGCTCCACGTCAA
>CAYLZQ010000116.1:1153-2961 GCA_964388045.1 uncultured Elusimicrobia bacterium
ACCCTCACCCTGCAGATCACCAACGGCCCGGTGGTCATCTTCCTGACCGACGACATGAACGTCACCGGAAAATTCCTCAATCCGACCAAGATCCCGGGAAACCTCCTCATCTACGGCCGCACGGCCGCCAAGGACAAATACACCATCAACTCCACGGGCAAGTTCCACGGCGTGATCCAGGCCAAGCTCGCGGACTTCACCCTCCACTCGGAGTTCTATGGGGCGATAGCGGTGGAGATCGCAACCTTCGAGACGACAGCGAAGCTCCACCAGGACCTCAGCCTCCTGCGCGCCAAGGTGAACACTGTCCGCGTCATTCCCGGCACCTGGAGCACCCTGGCCGGGCGGCAGTTGTAACAAAATGGCTCTTGCGCCTGGAGGGAGCCGGCCTTATACTTGAAGGGCTATGGAGCCTTCGGACTGGCAGGAGGAGTACGGCCGCGAGGTGGAGCAGGTCCTGGCCGAGCTGCGCGCCCAGAAGGGGCCGGCCCCCGCCCCCTCCGGCCTCTCCGAGAGCGTCATTCCCCCGGCCGGGATCTACCAGGACCTGAGCAGGGCCCGCGAGCAGCTCTCCAGGCTCGGGGCCCTGGTCCAGGAGCTGCGCAAAAATCTGGAGGCCCGCACCGCCCTCCTGGTGGAGGAGCTTGAGCGGCGCGACCGCCTCAAGGACCTTGTCCTCAAGCTCACCTGGAGCCTTCGCAACCTGGATTCGGAGCTTTCGCAAGCCCGCAGCCAGGCCCAGGGGGCCCTTGAGAAGGCCGAGGAGCTCGCGCGGAGGCTCCGGGAGGCCCAGGGGGAGCGCGAGGCCCTGGCAGCAGGGCTTGAGGAGGCCAGGCGGGGCCTGATGAGGTCGGCCGCGGACGCCGGGGTCCTCCAGGGCCAGATCAACTCCCTCCAGGAGGCCTTGGCCGGGAGGGAGGCCTCCCTGCGGGAGCTCCAGGAGCGCTCGGAGTCGGCCCTGCGGCGCGCCGAGGAGAAGGCCGCCGAGCGGGAGGCCAGGGCCAGGGAGCTTTCCGCCCGGCTGGAGGAGAATGAGATTGAGGCCGGAAGCCTGGCCGAGCGGCTCAAAGCCCAGGAGTCGGCCCACGCCCGCATCCTCCGGGAGCAGGAACAGGAGCGGGCCAGGCTCAAGGCGGAGCTTGCGGCCCAGAGGGCGCGGCTCAAAGAGGAGCGTTCCCAGCTCGGGGCCCGGATCCAGGCTGAGAGAGCCGGCCGGGAGGAGGAGCGGGCCGGGCTCGAGAGCGAGGCAAAGGCCCTCAAGGCCGAGCTTGAGAAGGCCCTTGCGGAGCTCCGGGCCCAGACTCAGGCTCGCGAGGCCGGGGCGACCCTGGCCAAGACCCTGCAATGGGAGCTTGCGGCTTTGCGGCAGGCTCAAGGGGCGCTTGAGTCCCAGGCCAGGGCCCTGGCCCTGCGCCTGGAGGAGGCCGCTAAGGCCCTCGAAGCGCAGAGGAGGGAGGGCTGCGCCCAGAAGGCCTCGGCGCAGGAGGAGCAGGAGAGGCTTTCCCGGGCGCTCGCGCGGCAGGAGGAGGCCGGGCGCGAGGCCCAAGCAAGCCTGGCCCGGGCCCGGGAAGAGCTTGAAGAGGCGCGCGGCTCGGCCGAGGCCCAACGAGACGCCCTCGAGCGCAGGCTGGCCTCCCTGAGGGCGGAGTCCCAGGAAGCCCGCGAGCAGGCCCGGGCGAGCGCGCGCTTCGCGGCTGAGGCTGAGGAGTCCAGGCGGATCGCCGAGGAGACGGCCGCGCGCTTACAAGAGGAAGGGGCCAGGCTCAAGGCCGAGCACGAGGCCCGGCTGGCGCTGCTCGAAAGTGAGC
>CAYLZQ010000116.1:3061-6648 GCA_964388045.1 uncultured Elusimicrobia bacterium
GGAGCGGGCCCGATCCGAGAAGGAGCGCCTGCAAGAAGAGGGGGCCAGGCTCAAGGCCGAGCACGAGGCCCGGCTGGCGCTGCTCGAAAGTGAGCGCTCCGGACTCCAGGAGCGGGCCCGATCCGAGAAGGAGCGCCTGCAAGAAGAGGGGGCCAGGCTCAAGACCGAGCACGAGGCCCGGCTGGCGCAGCTTGAGCAGGAGCACTCAGAGCTCCAGGCGCAGGTCAGAGCAGAGAAGGGGCGGCTGGAAGAAGAGGGGGCCAGGCTCAAGACCGAGCACGAGGCCCGGCTGGCGCTGCTCGAGACTGAGCGCTCCGAGCTTCAGGCCCAGGAAGAGGACCTGCGCCGGGAGGCGGCCACCAGCCTCCAGAGGTCCCAGGAGAGCCAGGCTCGAGGCCAGGAGGCCCTGGAGTCAGCCGGGAAAGCCCTCCGGGAACTGGCCGCCCGGGCCCGAAGGCTTCGGGAGAGGATGACGCGCAGAAGGGAGCGCCTCATGGAGAAGGGCGCCGGGCTCAAAGGGGAACTTGAGGCCCTGAGGGCCCGCGAGGAAGATATCTCCAGGAGGCAGGCCCAGTGGGAGGCCCAGAAGGCCCAGCTTGAAGAGGAGCGCCGCGGGCTCTGCGCGCAGAGCCAGGCCGAGAGGGCTAGACTTCTTGAGGAGCGCTCCCGTTTGGGGGAGCAGATTCAGGCGCAACGGGAGCGCCTCCAGGCCCAGACCGAGGCCCTCCGGGCCCAGCTCGAGGAGGAGGCGCGCTCCCGGAGCGCGGCAGCCGGAGCCGAGGGGGAGGCCGCCCTGCGCAAGTCTGAGGAGCTGAGGGCCGAGGGCGAGAGGGCCCTGGAGAAGGCGAAGAGCCTGGAGGCCGAGGCCTCCGCGCGCTCGGAGGCCCTCCGGCAGGAGGCGGCGCGCGAGAGGGAGGCTCTCGAGGCCGAAATCCGGGCCTTGCGCGGCAAGCTTGAGGAACTCGGCCGCCAGGCCTCCGAGGCCCAGAGCCGGGAGGAGCTTTCCCTGGAGAAGGCTCGCCTCGAGCAGGAAAAGGCGCGCCTGCGCGCCGAGCTGGAGATGAAGAGGCAGATGCTGGAGGCTGAGGCTGAGAGGGTCAAGAGGCTCAGGGAGGAGGCTCTGGAGGCCGTGGAGGAGGCCAAGCGCCTCAAGAGTCCAGGGCCCGCCTCCCGAGGGGCAGGAAGCCCTCCTTCCTGAGGGCCTCATCCAGCCGGGCCAGCCTCAAGTCCTCGCGGACCATCTCCCCCACCAGCCCCTCGAAGCTGGTGCGCGGAGACCATCCCAGCTTCCTGCGGGCCTTGCCGGGGTCCCCCACGAGCCTGGCCACGTCCGTGGGCCTGAAGTAGCGCGGGTCCACGATGACGACGGCCTCCCCCGTGGCCTCGTCGTAACCCTTCTCCTCGGCGCCCGAGCCCTCCCAGCGGATGCTCATCCCCAGCTCGCCCGCTGAGGCCTCGACGAACTCCCGCACCGAGCGCTCCAGGCCCGTGGCGATCACGAAGTCCTCGGGCTCCTTCTGCTGGAGCATCAGCCACTGCATCTCGACGTAATCGCGGGCGTGTCCCCAGTCGCGCCTGGCGTCGAGGTTGCCGAGGTAGAGCCTCTTCTGGAGGCCCAGCGTGATGCGGGAGAGCCCCCGGGTGATCTTGCGCGTCACGAAGGTCTCGCCCCGGATCGGCGATTCATGGTTGAAGAGGATTCCATTGCAGGCATAGAGGCCGTAGGCCTCCCGGTAGTTGACCGTGATCCAGTAGGCGTAGAGCTTGGCGACCCCGTAGGGGGAGCGGGGATAGAAGGGGGTGGACTCCTTCTGGGGGACCTCAGGGGCCTTCCCGAAGAGCTCCGAGGTGGAGGCCTGGTAGAAGCGGGTCTTTGCCTCCAGCCCCAGGATCCTGACCGCCTCCAGGATGCGCAGGGTTCCCAAGGCGTCGGCGTTGGCCGTGTACTCGGGCTGCTCGAAGGAAACCGCGACGTGGCTCTGGGCCGCCAGGTTGTAGATCTCGTCGGGCTGGACCTGCTGGATGACCCGGATGAGGGAGGTCGAGTCGGTCATGTCCCCATGGTGGAGGATGAAGCGCAGCCTCTCCTCGTGCGGGTCCTGGAAGAGGTGGTCAATGCGGTCGGTGTTGAAGAGCGAGGTCCTGCGCTTGATCCCATGGACCTCGTAGCCCTTGGCCAGCAGGAACTCGGCCAGGTAGGCCCCGTCCTGCCCCGTGATCCCGGTCACCAGCGCCTTTTTGGCTTTGGCCTCCATGGCCGGGGCTACGGCAGGGTCCCGGAGGCCCAGGCGCCCCACTCGGGTCCGGCCGAGGGGGCCTTGGGGCCGCGCAGAAGGTCGGTGACGCGGGAGCGGTAGTAGATCATGACCTTGCGGACGTAGTGGGCGGTCTCGCGCCACCACCGACCGCGGAAGAGAAAGCGGGGGCCGGCGTTGTAGGCCGCGATCACGCGCTCCACGACCCAGAGGGGACCGTCCTGGAACCTGACCCCCCGCAGGCGGTAGCTCTTCCAGGCCGCGGCGAAGAGCCTGGCCAGGTAGGAGGCTCCCGCCCGCATGTTGGCCTCGGGCTCGAAAAGCCTCCCGGCCGGCACGCCCACTTCCTCCGCGGTCGCAGGCATCACCTGCATGAGGCCCTGAGCGCCTCGCGGGGAGAGGGCGGTCCTGGAGAACTCGGACTCGGCTGCGATGATCGCCTTGAGGAGCCTGGGGTCCAGGCCGTAAGCCTTTGATTCGCGGAGGATGAGCTCGTCGTAGCGGTCCGTCTTCTCCGGGTGGGCGAGCATGACCCGGAAGGCGCGGCGGTAGGCTCCGGTCTCTTTAGCCGGGGCCTGGGGCGCCGGGAGAGGAGCCTGCCTGGGGCCCCTGGGCTCTTGGGCAACCCAGGGGAGGCTCGCCCGGGGGGGCCTGGCCGGCGCGGCGTCAAAGAGGTGAGTGAGACGGGCCCAGTCCAGTCCCGCCGGAACCGCGGCCAGCAGCAGAGGGGCGCAGGCGCCCTCCCCCTCCTCGAAGGGAGGAAGGGACCAAGCCCTTCCCAGACAGGCCAGCCAAAAGAGCGCAAGACCCATACGCATCTGGAAATTATACCACAGCGCGGCCTGCGCGCCTGGGCCTCCCGGTCCCCGGAGGGCGTCCAAAGGGCCCAGCGGGCCCAGGGATGGGTTTGTTATAATGGGGCGTGCCGCAGAAGATACTCGTGATCGGCGGGACCGGCCTGGTCGGCAACGCCCTGGTCAGGGCCTGGAGCCGCGGGGGAGCCAAGGTCGCGGCGACCTTCCATTCCAGCCAGGCCGCGGACTTCCTCCCCCTTGACATCCGGGACGCCGGGGCCGTGCGGGGCCTGCTCGCAAAGCTCCGCCCGGACATGGTCGCCCTGCCCGCAGCCAACCCGCACGTGGACCATTGCGAGAGCCACCCCGAGGAGAACGTCGTTCGAGCTCGCCGAGAGCGCCGAGTATCAGCCGCATTGGTCGTACATTCCGCCGACGCGCCCCGAGCTGCCGTCGGTGCACGACACGGCCTGGGTGCGAAATCCCATCGACAGCTTCATTCTGGCGAAGTTGGAGTCCCAAGGACTCACGCCGGCGC
>CAYLZQ010000117.1:0-6601 GCA_964388045.1 uncultured Elusimicrobia bacterium
TCCATCGAGCTCGAGGGCCTGGCCTTCGTCCCCCTGGGCTCTGGCCCCGCCCCCTGGGACGACCTGCGCTTCCTCAGGCTCCGGCGGCTCAGGCTTAAATCCGCGCGGGTCTCGGGGGAGGACTTGAAGAGGTTCCTGGAGGCCCGCGTCAAAGGCCTCAAGGTGAGGAGGCTTGAGCTTGAGGGGACCCTCAAGCTCCAGGCCTCCTTCCGGGGTCTCCCCCTCTCGGCCGAGGCCTCGCTTTCCCTGGAGGGCTCCCCGCGGTGCCTGCGCCTTGAGCTCCTGAAGGCGAGCCTGGGCCCGGCGCCCCTGCCGCTTTGGCTTCTCAAGGGCGTCAGGACCCTTGAGGTCGCCTTGGAGCCAAATCCCGAGACCCCCTTCGCCATAGAGGCGGCCGGCCTGGGGCTTCGAGGGGGCGGATTGATCATCCCTTAATGGATGCAGGACCGGCGGATTTCCCCAGGGCGCCTCGTGAGGCCGTACTCTCCCGGCTCATGGCGCTGTGGGCGGCCGTGACTTGCCGTGTCCGGACGCGGCGGGGCATAGGTGAGTTCGCGCGTTATCACGAGGCCATGATCCTCTCGCCGCGCCAACTCCACGATCGTCTTCGCCGGAAATGAAGCCGCCAACGGACCCGCCCCCCGCCTCGCCGACGAGCCGCGAATCCTTCAAGCGGCGCTGGCTCTGCCTGGCCCTGGTGGCGGCCGCCTCCCTGGCCGCCCATGCCAAGGGCCTCACGGCCCCTCCCCTCGACTACCATTCCCACCGCCAGGTGAACACGGCCGCGATCGCGCGCAACTTCCACCGCCACGGGAACTTCCTCAAGCCCCGGATCGACTGGGAGGGGGACTACCAAGGCCGCGCGGCCACGGAGTTCCCGCTCTACATGTGGCTGGTGGGCCTCCTCTGGCCCCTGGGAGGCCTGGGGGAGATCTGGGGCAGGCTACTCTCCACCCTCTTCTCCGCCCTGACCGCCGTCTACCTCTTCTTGTTCCTGGACCGGGAGATGGAGAGGGAGGCCGCTCTCTACGGGGGGCTTCTCTTCTCCTTCCTGCCCCTCGAGATCTATTTCGGCCGCACCATCCAGCCCGAGGCCCTGGCCCTCCTGGGAATCATGGCCTCGCTCTACCACTGGGATTCCTTTCTCCGGCAGGGAGGCGGCGGACGCTGGCTCGCGGCCGTCCTCTTTTCCTTCCTGGCCATCTCCCACAAGCTCCCCTACGCCTACTGCCTGCTCCCCCTGGCTGCCCTCGCCCTCGTCCGCCAGGGGAGGAAGGCGGCCGGGAGGCCCGCTCTCTGGCTCGCGGGAGCGGCCGTGGCCCTGGGGGTCTGGGCCTGGTACCGCTACGCGGGCAGCGGGGTCTACGTGGTCCCCTCCCACCGCGCGGAAATCCTCACGGTCCTGGAATACGGGAAGCTCCCTTTCTTCCTCTGGTTCCAGTTCTCCTCCCGATTCCCGGAGCTCTGCGCCACCTATGGGGGGCTGGTCCTCCTCGTCCTGGGCGCCCGCGAGCTCGTCTTGCGCAGGGGCCAGGTCTTCTACGCGATCTGGTTCGCCTCCCTCATTCTTTACATGACGGTCGGCGGAGGCTACGTCTTCTACCACGAGTACGCCCTGCTTCCCTTCTCCCTGATCAACGCGGCCCTGATGGGCCTGGGGCTCCGCCAGCTCAGGGCCTGGGCCTCCGGGAGCAAAGCGCGCCCTTGGGCCTTGGCCGGCTTCTCCCTGCTCGCCCTCTCTGTCCCGGTGCACGCCGGGCTGCGCATCAGGCATTGGTACCGCCAGGACCACTCCTTCCTGGCCAAGGCGGCCATGGCCGCGGACCGGGTGAGCTCGCCCAAGGACCTCTTCCTCTGCAACCAGCGCGCCCCCTCCCTCTACCTCTACTACCTCGACCGCAGGGGCTGGTCCTGGGGCCTCGCCGAGGCGGGCCCATCCAGGATCGGCCTCGTGGAGGAAAAAATCCGGCTGGGGGCCAAATTTTTCATGACCGAAGAAAGCCTCTTCAAGGACCGGGAGAGCTTCTTCGCGCGGTGGTTCTACTCGCGCTATCCTGTGGTCTACGACCAGGACGGCATCCTGATATTCAGGCTGAGCGCGGCAGGGAAGGGGCCGATCACTCCTTGAGCGCGTAGACCTCGATGGTCCCGCCGCGGCGCAGGGCGGCCTCCAGCAGTGTCATCCCCAGGCTGACCAGGAGCAGGGGAGGCAGGAGGAGCATGGTCAGGAGGGCCTGGAGGGGGCGCTCACGGACGCGGATGGTGCGGGCGCTCCTGTTCTTGAGCAGGGAGTAGAGGAAGTTGTTCTCGAAGCCCAGGGCGTTGTAGAAGCTCTGGAGCCAGCCGTAGGGGTTCTGCTCGAGGCAGAAGTGGTCGGTTTGGACGACCCGCAAGCGCAGGCGCGCCAGGAGCTCCTCCAGGGAGCGCGTCCCGAAGTGGGCGTAGTGGCGGGGGATGTCGAGGTGGAACCAGTGGCGCCCGAAGAGGCGGGCCTGGAGGCTTTCCGAGTTCGGCAGGGCGATCGCGAGGAGGCCGCCATCCTTAAGGAGCTCCCGTGCCCGGGCCACGGCCTCGACGGGCTGGGGCATATGCTCCAGGGTGTGCCAGAAGATCACCGCGTTGAAGCGCTCCCTCTGGTGCGGCGTGGCCAGGAAGTCGCAGATGAGGACCTCCAGGCCCAACCTGTGGCGGGCGTGCCAGGCAGCCGTGTCCGAGAGCTCGATGCCGTGGGGCTCGTAGCCAAGGTCCCGAAGAAAGCCGAGGAGGAAGCCTCGCCCGCAGCCCACGTCGAGGATCGCCCCCCGCGCCACGCGGTTGTTGAGGACGCGGGCCCGGCGCCTCTGGAAGAGGCGGGTCAGGCATTCGAAGAGGGGGTTGAAGCGCACGTTCTCCTTTCCGTAGTAGGTCTCGGGGTAGTGGCTGCCGATCTCCTCGGCCGGGACCGGGGGCCAGGTGAGCCCCAGGCCGCAGTCCGGGCAGCGCAGGACGCAAAAGCCGCCCTGGTCCGCGTCGAATTCCTTGGAGAGCCCGGAGGAGCCGCAGACGGCGCAGCGGGGAGAGCCCTGGCTTCGGGGTCCTTTCTCAGGCGAGAAGCGGGAGGCCTTGGTCACGGAGTGGCTCTAATTATATAAAATTGCCGAATGCTGCGCGGACTCGCCCTGACTGCGGCTGTCCTGGGCTTCGCCCGGGGCGCCCTGGCCCTCCTGCCCGATGAGGAGAACACGATCAAGGTCTTCAAGGAGGCCTCCCCCTCGGTGGTCTTCGTCACCAACATCGCAGTCGCCCAGAACCTCTTCATGGACGAGCTCGCCATCCCCCAGGGGAGCGGCTCAGGCTTCATCTGGGACCGGGAGGGCCACATCGTGACCAACTACCACGTGGTCCGGGGCGGGGACGCCTTCCTGGTGACCCTGAGGGACCAGACCCAGATCGAGGCCAGGCTCGTGGGGGCCGAGCCCCGCAAGGACCTGGCGGTCCTCAGGGTCTCCAAGGCCCTGGACAAGATGAGGGCCCTTCCCCTGGGCAGCACCGAGGGCCTTCAGGTCGGCCAGAAGGCGATCGCCATCGGCAATCCCTTCGGCCTCGACAACACGATCACGACCGGGATCATCAGCGCCCTGGGCCGCCGGATCGTGGGGATCGGGGGGGTGACGATCCACGACATGATCCAGACCGACGCCGCGATCAACCCCGGCAACTCGGGGGGACCGCTCCTGGACTCCCAGGGGCGCCTGATCGGCGTCAACACGATGATCTACTCCAGGAGCGGGGCCTACGCCGGGATAGGCTTCGCGGTCCCGGTCAGCCACGTCAGGAGGATCGTCCCCCAGCTCATCGCGCACGGGCGGGTCATCCAGCCTGGGATCGGGGTCGCGATCCTCACCGACCTCCAGAAGTACCGGCTCCTGGGGGAGGTGGAGGGGGTCGTGGTCCGCGAGGTGGCGGCCGGCTCCCCGGCCCTGCGCGCCGGGATGCGGGGCCTGCGCCGGGACCGCTTCACGGGAAGGTTCCTGCTCGGAGACATCATCGTGGGGATCGAGGAGAGCCCCGTCAAGGATTACGACGACCTCTACAACGCCCTGGACCGCTACAAGGCGGGGGAGATGGTCACGGTCAGGACCTTGAGGGAGGGCAGGCCGCGCTCCTACCGGATCGAGCTCGTCAGCATCTATTGACATGCACGAGGCGAGCGTCGTCTCCTTCCTCTCAAGTCTCCTGGTCATCCTTTTCTCAGCCAAGATCTTCGGGGAGGTGGCCGAGCGCCTGGGCCAGCCCGCGGTCCTGGGGGAGCTCCTGGGCGGGGTGGTCCTGGGCTTCGGGTTCTTCTCCTTCTTCCATCCCGCGGACCCGACTCTCTCCCTCATGGCCGAGTTCGGGGTCATCCTCCTTCTCTTCGAGACCGGCCTTGAGAGCGACCTGGGGGAGCTCCTGCGCGTGGGGCCTGTCTCCTTCGTGGTGGCCTGCGTGGGCGTGGCCCTGCCCTTCCTGCTGGGCTACGGGGTCATGACGGCCCTGGGCCATGGGGGAATGAGGGCCGTCTTCATCGGAGCGGCGCTCACGGCCACCAGCGTGGGAATCACGGCCCGGGTCCTCTCGGACATGGGCAGGCTCGGCCTCCCCGAGTCCCGGATCGTGCTCGGGGCCGCGGTGATCGACGACATCCTGGGGCTGGTCATCCTCTCCGCCGTGCAGGGCATGGCCCTCTCGGGGAGCTTCTCCTGGTGGGCCACGGCCAAGGCCGCGGCCCTGGCGGCCCTTTTCCTGGCCCTGGCCCTTTGGGTCGGGCAGCACGCCTCGGCCTTCCTCCTCGGGCTCGTCGAGAGGATGAGGGTCAGGGGGGTCCTGATCGCGGCCGCGGTCAGCTTCGCCTTCGCCCTGGCCCTCCTCGCCCACGCCCTGGGGACGGCCCTGATCGTGGGGGCCTTCACGGCCGGGGCGCTCCTGGCGCGCACCGACCACAAGGCCAACATCGACAAGGCCCTCAAGCCCCTCTCGGACATCTTCGTGCCGATCTTCTTCGTGATGATCGGGGCCAAGGTCCAGCTCGGGGTCTACAACCCTCTCCTGCCGGACAACCGCGCCATGATCGGCCTGGCGGCCCTTCTCATCCTGGCGGCCGTCCTGGGCAAGCTGGCCAGCGGCTGGGTCGCCTGGGGGAGGGGCCTGAACCGCTGGGGGATCGGGATCGGGATGGTCCCCAGGGGGGAGGTGGGCCTGATCTTCGCCCAGATCGGCCTCGCGGCCGGGGTGATCGGCCCTCCCCTTTACTCGGCCGTGGTCGGGATGGTGGTCGTGACCACCTTCCTGGCCCCGCCGCTCCTCAAGCGCGCCTTCCGCTGAGGGAAGCCCCCCAGACCTAGCGGAAGTCAAACAAGCCGGCGTTGATGGGCGATCGCATAGACGTCCCGGCGGTGGCAGACGACTCCAACCTCCACGACCTTGGAGGCTTCATGGATCCGATAGACGACCCGGAAGTCGCCGCTGCGGATGCGCCGCAGTCCATGGAGAGGCCCGCCGAGGGGCTTGCCGTAGTCTTTGGGGTCTTTCTTGAGACGCTCGATCGCCTTCTCGAGCCGTTTGCGCGCGGAGCGGTCGAGCCTGCGCCAATCGTCCGCTGCCTCCTCGATGAACTCGATCCGGTAGGACAAGTTAAGACCTGAGGTCTTCCCAGGCGACGCGCTTGGAGGGGGTTTTGCGGAAGCGGTCTTGGGCGATCTTGGCCAGCAAGTAATCCTCCAGCGCGGGACCGAGGCTGTCGAAGAGCCTGATGCGGTCCTTGCCGGGAAGGTGGCGGATGGTCCGAGCCAGCGTCGCGATGGTCATAGGTATTTGTCAGTATTGTAACAGCCGGAGGAGGACGTTTCAAGGGGGCGAATCCGCGAATTTGCGCAGGGCTGTTCCGTGATCGTCGGCATGGGGTGGCGAGCACCTTCCTGGCCCCGCCGCTCCTCAAGCGCGCCTTCCGCTGAGGCCGGCCGGTTTCCTACGCGGCGATCGCCGGGGCCAGGGCCCCGCTGTTTCTCGGTCGCGTTTTTTGCCGAGGGGCCTTTCCGAAGGAGGCGAGCTCCCTGTAGAGGTGGACGGCGCTCCTGACGGATTTCGCGAAGTCCACGAGGTGGAGGCTCTCGTTCTCGCTGTGAGGGTTGGTGTAGGGGTCCTCGACCCCGATCAGGAGCGCCGGGGCCCCGCCCAGGACCTTGGAGAAGGGGCCCACGAAGGGGATGGAGCCCCCGCAGCCCACGAAGACCGCGGGATGGCCGTAGCCTTTCTCCAGGGCCCGCGCGGCGGCCTGAAAGACTGGGCCCTCCGGGGAGGTGGACCAGGCGGGGTTGAGGGACTCCCGGGAAAATTCCACGGTGACCCCCCAGGGCGCGTTCTTGAGGAGGTGCCTCTTGATCCGTCTAAGCGCCTCTCCCGGGCCCATGCCCTCCACGATCCTCAGGCCCACGTGGCACCAGGCCGACTCGTTGACGATGTTGGCGCAGTCCTTGCGCGAGGAGGCCTGGATGGCGTTGATCGAGAAGGACGGCCGCCGCCACAAGGACAGCAGGAGGTCCTTGCCCCCGAGGATGCGGGTCTTGGGCAGGACGCCGGACTGCTT
>CAYLZQ010000118.1:0-6598 GCA_964388045.1 uncultured Elusimicrobia bacterium
TTGCTCCTGGTCCGCCTGGGCCTGCTTGGCGTCGCGCGAAAGGATGGCCAGGAGGACGGAGGAGGTCCAGAGGAAGAGGAAGCGCAGCCAGAAGCCCGTGTCGTGGGGGAGGCCGCCGAGCGGGCTCCAGGCCGAGGCCAGGTAGAGGACCGAGGTGACGATCGTGACGACGAAGCTCTGGGAGAACTCCCGGGTCAAGGCGGTTCCGTAGATGATCAGCATGTAGATCAGGTAGAGGTCGGACTTGGCGTTGGTCCAGTAGAGGGTCAGGGAGGCGAGAAAGGAGTCCCCCACGAAGAGCCCGGCCTGGAACCACCACTTGGAGAGGGTTCCCAGGGAGACCAGGCGCAGGCCGAGCAGGGAGCAGCCCAGGGCCGCTATCAGGAGGTAGAAGCGCTCCAGCCAACCCTCGACTCCCTTGTACTGGTAGATGAAGATCAAGAGCAGGACCGACATGAGCAGGCCCTGGTAGGCGAAGTAGATGCTGCGCCTGTCGGTCATTTCACGAAGCGGTAGCCCAGCTTGGGAACGGTCTGGATCAGCCCCGCCTTGCGGCCGAGCTTCTTGCGGATGTTCTTGATGTGGGTGTCGAGGCTGCGCGTCGAGATCGGCAGGCCGTAGGAGGAGGAGTTCTCGATGAGGTAGGCGCGAGAGAGGGCGCGTCCGGGGCGTGAGACCAGCAGGGAGAGGATCTCGAATTCCCTGGGCTGGAGCCTCAGGGGCCTGCCGCCCAGGCTCGCGGTCCGCTCCTCGTGGTCGAGCCTGAGCCCCCCCAAGGCCCTGGCCTTTCGGGCCTCCGGGTGGTATCTTCTGAGCACGGCCTGGATGCGGGCCAGGAGCTCCATGGCCCCGAAGGGCTTGACCACGTAGTCGTCGGCTCCCAGGTTGAGCCCAAGGATCCTGTCCCCCTCGCTGGCCATGCCGGTCAGGAAGATGACGGGGATATGGCGCGTAGCGGCGTTCTCCTTGAGGCTCTTGAGGATCATGCGCCCGTCGCCTCCGGGCAGCTTGATGTCGAGGAGGATGAGGTCCGGCTTGTAGCGGAGGGCCTCCGGGAGGGCCTGGTCCGGGTTGGAGACTGAGGCAAGCTCAAAGGAGGGGGCCAGGGTCATGGTCTTCTCGATGGCCTCGATGATCTTGGAGTCGTCCTCTATGATCAGAACCCGGGGCATCCGGCGTCTCCCTGCTCTATTATATAACGGCTCCTTCGCCCCCGAAAGCCCCCGCGGCGCCCTAAGGAAAATGGGGGCCTGTGTAGCGGGGGCCTCCATTATAAATCAATTCACAAAATGTACACAAATTTTTCATACAAAAAACAGGCCGGGCATGCTAAACTGATGGTAAGCCCTCCCTAGGAGGCTTGGCCGAGCAAGCCGCCAGGGCAGGAAATGTTCCAAGACTGGCCTTCGGTCAAGCGAGGGCCTGCCGGCCTGAAAAATGCTTGAAAGAAGAACTCAACTCGGAGGTCGCGTCAGATGAAGACACCCCCTGTCCGTCCATTAAAGGGCCAGCCGAAAGGCTTCACCCTCATCGAACTGCTGGTGGTCGTCCTGGTCATCGGGATCCTGGCCGCGATCGCGGTCCCCCAGTACTTCAAGGTCGTGGAAAAAGGCAAGGTGGCCGAGGTCTTTCAGTGGCTCAACAGCGCCAAGGGGGCCCAGGAGCGCTACCTGGCCCGCTACGGGCAATACTTCTCAGGCACGATCACCTCCGCCTCCTTTGACGCCAACATCGGCAACATGACCAAGTTCACGGCCAGCACTGTCACCACCACCTCCACCCCCTCCTGGTCGGTCACGATCACGCGCAACACCCCGTGCCCCGCGGTCTACGGCTGCTATACGATCACCTATACCGCGCCTCCCGGGAGCCTCGCCTGCACGAGCACAGCCTGCACCCAGGACCTGATGCCTGAATAAGGGGCCGTTGGGACCCCTGCCCCCTAGGCCCTTCCCCGGCCATAGGCCCATAACCGGCTAGGACCAAAGACAGCCCCTGGACTGGCCCTGAAGTCCCATCCCGGGCTCCCCGCCTCCGTGATAGAATGCCCGCGGCGGCGTGATCCGCCTGGAGGCTTTGATGAGACTTTTTGCCCTGAAAGACGCAAGACGCCCTCTGGCCGCAACCCTTTGCTTGCTCCTGAGTCCAGGGGGGGCCATTCAGGCCCTGGCTGGAGGAATCTCGCCGCGCTCCGGTGCTGGGAAAGTCTCCCGCGTGGGCTCCCTGGCGATCCGCGCAACCGGAAATCTCCCTGGAACCCCCATTTTCCCAAGTCTCGGCAAAGGCGCGCTGGATTTCGGCCAAGGATTTGTCGCGCCCCTGCCTGGAATGGCTCAGGGCCGGCAGCCCACGCAGGTTGACATCCCTCCGAGGGCCTTTCCGGAAAAAAGCAGGAGCTTGGGAAGCCGGCTCCCAGCCTTCCCTGCCGGCCGCGAGATCCCCTCAAACCAGGTCTCAGAGCTCATCCAGGGGGCTGGGGAGATTTCAAGGGCCAGTCCCTCCGCCGCCCACGGCCTGGGCCGGGACCTGCACGCCCTGATCTCCGGGGAGAGAAGGAGATCCGCTGCGGATCTGCCCGTGAGGCCCTCACGCACCTCCATTGTCGGACCTCAGGACGGCCGCTCCCGCGGCCAGCCCGCGCCCCAACAGGCCGGCCTGGGCTCCCTTTCGGGCGGCTCCCATCCCGGCTTCTCATTCGCAAAGCCAGCGGGCGACTCGATCCGCCAGGCTGCGGAGGCCTACTCCCAAGGACCCCCGGCCCCGCCTGGGAAAGGCTCAGGCGGATTTGGTTCCGGAGGCTCTGGCGGCGAATCCGGAGGCAACCAGCAACCTCTCTGGGCCAGGCTCTTCTTCGCCGCCTCCATGCTCCTGCCAGCGGCTTTCGTGGGCCTGCCGCTTTTGAGCGCCGGCTCGCTCATGGGCGGTAGCCTTGTGCTCGCCTCAAGCCTTGCCGCCGCAGGCCTGGCCTTCATGGGCAGGCCCACGCCGCCATGGGCGCGCTCCCTGCCCGGGGCCGCCCTCCTGGGCCTTGGCCTGGCCGCCCTGGGCGGGGCCCTCGGGGCCTTCGCCTGGCACCCCCTCATCATGGGGAGCCTGGTCGCCCTGGGAGGCTGGGGCCTCATCCGCTTCGGCAGGAGCCAGGACAAATGGGATCGTCCGGACCATGACGAGTTCGCCGCCACTTACGTGGGAACCCTGGCGGCCATCACAGGGGCGGGGCTGGCGCTTCTCTCCCCCGGAGGATGGCTTGCCACCGGGTTGACTTATGTGTCTTATCCCGCGGCCGTCATCCTCCTGCTCCACCTCCCGGGCTGGGTGGGGGAGGCCGTCTCCAGCGCCTATAGGGGCTTGAAGCTCTCGCTCAGTGACTCCTACAGCCTGCTCACCGCGGTGCGCCGGGACACGGTCATCTACAAGAGGCTCGTGAACTACAGCAAAGCCGCCTTCAAACGCTCGGCCTGGAACGCCCTCTGGCTTGGCCTCCTGATCTGGCTTCCGATCGCGGTGGTTGAGATCCTCCAGGCAGCCGTGGCCCTGGCGACCGGCCTTGTCTTCGGAGCCCTCAAGGCTCCCCTGATGATTCTCTGGGGGATCTCCCACAAGCTGAGCCCTGACTCGAAGCTCACCAAGTTCCTGGCTTCCTGGGCGCGCTACTCCCTGCTTGAGAGCTCAAAGGTGAAGCTTTTCAACCATGCTGAAGAGGTCCTCATCCCCTACGCCAACTCGGAATCCATCGTGAAGAGGGCCCTGGGGGCCCTGGGCATCCGCCTGCTCCAGCTTTCCTGGCTCCTCACCTCACCCGTCTTCAGGCCCGTCATATCCCTGGCAGGCTTCATCAATGCCTTCGGTGACGTCCGGGAGCCCTACGACCCGGACGTGCATTCCCCTGAGTCCCTGAGCCTCCTTGAAGACCCCCTGCCAGGCCGGGTCCCTGAGACGCCCAGGCCTGACCCCTCCAGCCTCGCAAGCCCCCTGCCTGCCAAGCTCCTGGCTTTCGCAATCGCCTTGTCTGCCGCCGCTCTCATCAGCCTGCCCCTCCTCCAGGAGGGGCCGCCGTATCTCTCCCAGCTCTTCGCAGCCTCGGCAGCCTCGGTGGCCCTGCTTCCCCTGACACCGAACTGGTCCTGGGTCCCAAAATGGCTGCGCCAGCTCCCCGGGACCCTGCTCCTCCTCTCCGGAATCGCGGCGGTGATGACAGGGATCAGCCTGGGGCTGGGGACGATCGCAGCCCTGGCTGGGATAGGGCTCAGGAATCTCATCGAGAAGCTCCACCAAGGCGGAGGGGACTACAGGGGAGACGACCCCGAGATCCTGGGGGGCTTCGTGGGCGCCCTGGGAGTGCTGACAGGCCTGGGGACCAGCCTCTTCGGCCTCCCCTTCTCCTGGACCTGGTCCCTCCCCACTGTCCTCACCCTCGTGGGCTACGCCTCAAGCCCCCTGCTCCTCACCCACCTGCCCAAATCATTCTGGGCTGGGGTCTGGAACGTCCTCGGGGCCGCGGGCAAGAGCATCTCGGGCATCTACCGGGCGCTCAACTTCTGGACCCGCGACACGCACTTCGCCGCAAACCTGAGGAACTTCTTCCGGCACTACTCTCCCTGGCTCTTCCTCCTGGAGGCCCTCACCCTGCTCGTCCAGGCCTCTGAATTCCTGGTCGCGGCAGCCCTGGGGCTTGTCCTCGGAGCCCTGCGCGCTCCGGCCATGTTCCTCTGGGGAGCGGCCTACAAGAAAAGCCCGGACGGCCGCTGGGCGCGCTTCTGGGCAGGCTTCAACCGCTTCTGTCTCGAGGCCATGGAAGGCTCCAAGTCCTGGTTCTTCGACCCATTGGTCAGGCCACTGATCCCGGCCATGAACCAAAGTGTCCCCTTGAGCTCCCGTCCCACCCTGAAGGCCGCCCTGGCTTTCCTTGGGGCGAGATTCATCCAGCTCCTCTGGCTGGCCTGGCTCGCGGCAGGGGCCACTGTGCTGGCCCCCTCCATCCTCCTGGCCGGCCTCGTCAAGGGCCTCCGAAGCGCCTGGGAGAAGCGCAACAAACCCGGGAATCCCTATGACATGGATCCAGCCAGTCCTTACCGGGTCTTTGCGGAGGTCTTCCCGTCCTGATGAAGTTCCTGGTCCTTGGAAGCGGCAGGCAGGGGCAGGCCATCGCCTTTGACCTGCTCCGCAACCCGTCTGTCTCCACTGTCGTGCTTGCGGACAGCTCCCCAGAGAGCCTCGCCTCGGCCCGCAAGCTCCTCGGGCCCAGGCGGCTCAAGACCGCGCACCTGGATGCCTCGGACCTGGTCAGGGTCAGGAAGCTCGCCGCGGGCTCCGAGGTCTTCATCAGCGCCGCGCCCTATTTCTTCAACCTGGGCCTGGCCAGGGCCGCCATCGCGGCCAAGACCCACTTCGTGGACCTGGGCGGCAACACCGGGATCGTCAGGAAGGAGCTGGCCCTCCACGAGCAGGCGAAAAAGGCGGGCGTCACCCTCATCCCGGACGAGGGCCTGGGACCCGGCCTGACCACCACCCTGGCTGCCCACGGGATCGAGCAGTTCGAGGAGGTCCGGGAGGTCCTCATCCGGGACGGGGGGCTCCCCCAGGACCCGGTCCCGCCCATGAATTACCTGCTCACCTTCTCCGAGGAAGGCTTGATCAACGAGTACGCGGAGAAGGCCACGGCCCTGAGGGAGGGAAGGCGGGTGGAGGTAGACGGCCTCTCAGAGATCGAAACCCTCGAGATTCCCCCCCTGGGGCGCCTGGAAGCCGCCCATGCGGCCGGAGGCCTCTCCACCCTGGCCTGGACCTACGAGGGCAGGATCCGTTCCATGGACTGCAAGCTCATCCGCTACCCTGGACACTGCTCCGCCATGGCGGCCCTGAAGGCCATGGGCTTCTTCAGCCCCAGGAAGATAGGGATCGGCGGCCTGAGGCTCTCCCCCCGGGAGATGACGGCCCGGCTCTTCCGGGAATCCTTCCACAGGCCAGGGGAGAAGGACCTGGTGGTCATCCGGGTCACCGTCCGCGGCCTCAGGGAGGGACGCAGGGCCGAGGCGGTCTACACCCTGCTCGACCGCTATGACGAGAAGAACCGCATGACCGCCATGACGCGCACGACAGGATTTCCCGCTTCGATCGTGGCCCAGATGCTGGCTGAGGGCAGGATCAGCAAGCCCGGAGCCTACCCCGTGGAAACCGGGGTCCCGGCCCGGCCCTTCCTGGAGGAGCTCAAGAAAAGGGGATTCAATCTCTCCTGGAGCCTGCGCTATCTGGAGCCGGTCAAGACCCCGCAGGCCTCCTGCTGTCCCTGACCTGGCCTGTCCCTGTCACCACGAACTTCTCGCAGGTCAGGCCATCGAGGCCCACCGGCCCGCGGGCATGAAGCTTCTGGGTGGAGACCCCCATCTCGGCGCCCAGCCCGAATTCCCCCCCGTCCGTGAAGCGCGTGGAGGCGTTGACGAAGACGGCCCCTGCGTCCACCTCCCTCAGGAAGCGCTCCCCCAGGGCCTCCTCCGATGTGACGATCGCCTCGGCAAGGCCCGAGCCGTGGCGGGCTATATGGAGGACGGCCTCCTCGAAGGAGGAGACGACCCTGACCGAGAGGATGAGGTCCAGGTAC
>CAYLZQ010000119.1:0-6451 GCA_964388045.1 uncultured Elusimicrobia bacterium
CGCCGAGTCACGAGCGACGCGCCGCAAGGCGCGGCTGGGCCCGTAGGGCTGGTTGCGACCGAGCCCGGGCACCCACCGCTGGTGGGTGGGCGAGGAAGTGGTTGGAGGCGGGAGCCGGAAACCAAGGCAAGCGGCCGAATACCATGACTCTCAGGACCGCCGTCATCCGCCTGGCCCTGCCCCTGGCCTGGAGGCTCTCAAGGAGACGCGCGGTTGAGAGCCTGCAGCGTTTTTCGGCCACGGAGCTTGACAGCGCCTGGCAGAGCCTCCACGCCATGGAAGCGGCCGGGGATCCCTCCCTCAAAGCCAGGCTCTTTGAGCACGCCCTGGAGGAGCTCGGGCATGCCGAGCTCTTTTCGCAGGCAGCCAAGGCCCTAAGCTCGAAGCTGCCGGCGATTCCTGTCTCAGAGCGGACTCCCCTCTTTAAGCCCCGGTCGGGCAATGGCCTGGTTTCCTTCTATGCCCTCGCCCATCTGGGCGAGGACAGGGTGAGCCGGGAGTTCGAGGCTTATCTCGCCGCGGCCCCCTACGAGGAGGCGAGGGAAGTCTTTCGGGCCGTGCTGGAAGACGAGAAGGGGCATGCCCTTTCCACTGCGCGCTGGCTTGCGCGCGCGGCATCCTCACGCCAGGAGCTAAGGAGGGAACTCTTGAAAGCGCGCCTGGGACGCTTCCGGGGATCTTGGCTACGCTTCCTGAGGGCCCTGGGGGAGATCCCCTCGGCCCTCATCCTCGGCCTCGTCTATCTTTTGGCCGGGCTCCTCCTGGGCCGGGCCTGCCGCGGACACCTTGAGGGGAGCAGGGAGCGCGAGGCTCCGGCCTTATGAAAGAGGATCATTTGTCGCCTGCCCTCAACGCCAAGTGTCCGAACGCCAAGCAGAACGGCAGCGAAGTCCACGCCCCCTCGAGGGGGAGAGGGCAAGGGAGTAGGGGGGATATCGTGGTCAATCATTGGCCGCCTCCCGCACTGTTGTCAGAGAGGGCAGGCGGACAATGAACGTCCTGGGGCTTTCCGCCTACTTTCACGACGCCTCCGCGGCCCTGGTTTCCGAGGGGCGCCTGGTCGCGGCGGCGGCCGAGGAGCGCTTCACCCTCCAAAAACACGATCCCAGCTTCCCCAAGCTCGCGGCCCGATACTGCCTCGACCATGCAGGCCTCTCCCCCGGGGACCTCGACGCCGTGGTCTTCTACGAGGAGCCCCACGTCAAGTTCACTCGGGTCCTCTCATCGGCCCTGGCCCCCTATCCCTTCTCCTACCCGGCCTTCGCGCGGGCCATGAAGACCTGGATGGGCTCCAAGCTCTGGACCAGCCACGAGATCAGCAGGCGTCTGGGGGTCTCCCCTGAGCGGGTCCACCTGATCCCCCACCACACGAGCCACGCGGCCCAGGCTTTCCTCTCCTCCCCCTTCGAGGAAGCCGCTGTCCTGGTCGTGGACGCCGTCGGGGAATGGGCCAGCACCTCCCTCTACCACGCGCGCTTCGGGCCGGAGCTTGAGATCAAGCTCCTGGAGACCATCCCCTACCCTCACTCCCTCGGGCTGGTCTACGCGGCCTTCACCGGATTTTTGGGCTTCAGGGTCAACGACCAGGAGTGCAGCACCATGGCCCTGGCAGCCTTCGGCAGGCCGACCTATGCCGACAAGGTCAGGGAAGTGATCCGCCTCCAGAGGGACGGGGCTTACGCCGTGGACCCCGGCTACTTCACCTTCGACGAGTTCAAGGCAAGCCCACTCTCGCGCAATTTCATCCAGGCCTTCGGAGAGCCACGAAGCTTCAAGGAGCCCCTCCCCTTCGACTCCATGGCCCGAAGGCCGCTCTTGGGCAGTCATCCGGGCCAGCGCCACGCGGACCTGGCGGCCAGCATCCAGCTCGTCCTGGAGGAGGCTCTCCTCGGCCTCTGCCGCAGGCTTTACGAGCGTGCAGGCTCCAAGAACCTCTGTCTGGCCGGAGGGGTAGCCACGAACTGTGTGGCCAATTCCCGGATCCTGAAAGACTCGCCCTTCCAAAACCTCTTCATCCCCCCTGACCCCGGGGACGGGGGAGCCGCGGCCGGCTCAGCCCTCTACGCCTACTTCCAACTGGGAGGCAACCGCGCCCAGTTCCGGATGAGCCCATTCCTGGGCAAGGCCTATGACCCAGGTCCTGAGCTCGCCATGCTGGGTCACCTGGATACCGGAGACTGGCCCTCGAACAACGGGAAGGGCAAAATGAGTCTGGAGGCGAGGACTTTCGCCCGCTTTGCGGACTTGGCAGCCGAGGTGGTTGATGAACTCAGGCAGGGGCGCATCGTGGGCTGGCTCCAGGGGAGGTTCGAGAACGGGCCCAGGGCCCTGGGCAACAGGTCCATCCTGGTTGATCCGGGAAACATCGAGGCTGCCAGGCGCCTGAGCCGAGCCAAGGCAAGGGCCCCCTTCAGGCCCTATGCCCTCTCAGTGACCGAGGAGGACTCAGGCCGGATCCTGGAAATCCCTTCAAAGATTCCCCAGCCGGCGCGCTGGATGCAGATGGCGATCAAAGTGAAGACCGGGGTGCAGGGTGTCGCCGCGGGGGTCCACGCGGACGCCACCAGCAGGGCCCAGGTCCTGGCTCAAGCGGAGAACCCGCGCTTCCACAAGCTCATTTCCCTTTTCGGCCAGGCCACAGGCTCAGCGGCCCTTGTGAACACCTCCCTCAATGCCAAGGGCTTCCCGATCGCCTCTTCCCCTGCCGAGGCCCTGCTGGTCTTTGCGCGCACCGAGATGGACAGCCTGGTCCTGGGAGACGTTTTGATCAGGAAGGCGAGCTAATGGCTCTAGAGAGACTGCGGCCTTTGCCAGGGGTGGCGCTTCTTAAGGCCGCGCGCCTTGCCTGGCTCGAGCTCAAATGCCGCTTCGGCTGGCTGGCCTTCCTTCCCTTCCTCCTGCTCCTGGCCCTGGCCGCCTTCCTAGGGCTTCTGGCCTCTGTGCCTGCCCTGGCCCCCTTCGTGTATCCCCTGTTTTAGACGTCGCGCCTGCGGCAAAAGACCCATTCCCGCCTGGGCCCCAAGAACAGCGCAGCCTAGGCCCCAAGGCCTACTGGCTCTTGCGCCGCATTCCCTATAATCCGAACGCTCGGGCCCGGCAGCCTAGGCGCCGGGCCTGTCCTAAGTCCGGCAAGGGGAACCGTTTTCATGGCACCATTTACCAAAAGATGGACGCGCCGAATCGTGGCCTCCCTTGCCTGCGGCGCCCTCATCCTGGTCCTGCCCGGGCTCGAGGCCTATGCCGCGGCCGGCCAGATCCATCGCTCGAAAGCCTCCAGGCCCCTCCCAGGGAAAATAAACCTAGGGCTTCACACCCCCAGCCTCAACTCAGTCCCAAGGCCAGGCCTAGGAAGGCCCGGCACGGACGCGGCTGAAGAAGTCCTTATAGTGTCTAGCCTGGGACCCCTCCCTCTCAATTTCAGCGTCAAACCAACTGGCATGTCCGATCCGACCCAGGGACTTCCCTCCAACTCACCCTCCCAGAAGCACCCTTTGCCGCAGCCCCTGCCCAAAATATCCTTGTCAGCTCAGCCTTCGGCTCCAGTGCCTCCCGAAAGCAAGCCCGAGGCCATGGGAAAGCTCTCCCCTCCCTCCCGGGAGGAAGATTCCCCAGGCTCGGAATCCCTCAAGGACTCGGCAGCCAGGCCCTTTGACAACCCACAGCGGCTGGAGCGCTCCTCGGAGAAATTCAGGAATGCCTCGCTTCCGAGAAAGGTGGCTATCCTTCAGCGCCTGGCCCAGGATGACCCTGACGAGGCCCTGCTCCTCGCTTCTCGGGCCATCGCCGACCCTGGGGAGCGCATGGAGGTCAAGCTGAGCGCCTCGCACCTCCTGGAAACCATGGAAGCCTCCAGGACCGCGCCCATCCTCCAAAAGACCCTCAAGGAAAACGAGAACTGGTATCTGCGCCGCGAGGCGGCCAGGCTTCTGGCCGCCTCCCGCAAGGACAGCGGCAACGGCCAAAAACCCCAGCCCCCGGCAGCCCTTCACGATCTCTTCCAGGATAAGAAAGCCAACATCTCCCTGCGCCTCATGGCCAGTTGGGCCCTGCACCAATGGGGCCTTTCCCCCGGACCCCTGGACCTTCGAAAAGAAACCCCAAGCCGTTATGCCCAATGGGCGGGGCGCTTCTTGAACCGCAAGGCGATTTCCCGCTTCCTGCTCTTGGCTTTTCTGGCCTCTGCCGCGGGCCTTGCCGTAGCCTGGACTTATGTCCAGCTTCCCCTCTTCTGGTGGGTCCTCATGCTCGGCTCAGCCGTGGGCCTGGGCTTTCTCTTGCGCCATCTTTCTCGGCGCCGCGCGCAGAGGAAGGCCCAGAGCATCCCTGAGCATGAGAAGCCTCTGGCGCGCTTTACGGACGTGGCCGGGGTGGAAGACGCCCTGGCCGAGGTCCGCGAAATCGTGGAGTACCTGCGCAACCCGGGCAAGTTCAGGGCCCTGGGGGCCGAGATGCCGCGCGGGGTCCTTCTCGAGGGGCCTCCTGGGACCGGCAAGACCCTCATGGCCCGGGCCCTGGCCGGGGAAGCAGACGCGGCCTTCCTGACCGTCAGGGGCTCGGACTTCGTCCAAAAGTGGGTCGGGCTGGGCGCCGCGCGAGTGCGCGGGCTCTTCCAGGACGCGCGGGCCATCGCCAGGCAGACGGGAGGGCCAGTCATCATCTTCATAGACGAGATAGACGCCGTGGGAGGGCAGCGCGGCCTCGGAGCGCGCCACGCAGGGAGCGATGAGAGGGAGCAGACCTTGAACGCCCTCCTGGCAGAGATGGACGGCTTCTCCCAGTCAGAGAACATCATCGTCCTGGCAGCCACCAACCAGGCTGAAAAGCTCGACAAGGCCTTGAAACGCCCAGGGCGCTTGGACCGCATCGTGCACGTGGGCCTGCCCGACGTCCTGGGGCGGGAGGCCATCCTCCAGCTCCACGCCGGAAAGGCCCGCCTGGGCCCTGACGTGGACCTAAGGCTTGCGGCCCAGCGCTCGACCGGTTTCTCCGGCGCCGAGCTCAAGGGGATCGTCAACAAGGCCGCCCTCTACGCGGGAAGGCGGAACGCCAAGATGATCTCCATGCGCGACCTCGACCGCGCCATAGATGCCCAGGCCAACGGCGATGAAAGAACGTTTTTCGTGCCAGAGGAGGACAAGAAGAGGATAGCGGTCCACGAGTCAGGCCATGCCATTCTGCCCATCCTGCTTGGGCGGGGGCTCAAGATCAGCAAGGTCACCATCATCCCCCACGGCTCCAAGGCCCTGGGGTTCGCCGCGCCCAGCTACGAAGAGGACAAGCTCTTCCACACCCCTCAGGATCTGAGGGACCAGATCGTGACGCTCATGGGGGGAATGGTCGCCGAGGAGATGGTCTACGGGGAGATGACGACCGGGGCCGGAAACGACCTGGAGCGCGCGACGCTGGTCGCGGAGAGCATGGTCCAGAGGTTCGGGATGAGCCGGAAGGCCGTGGGCCTGCGCGTGACCGCTCCCGATGGGAGCAGGCCCTGGGAGCGCCTCTACAGCGAGCAGACCAAGCAAAAGATAGATCAGGAGATAGACAGGATCCTCCTTGACGCCTACCAGGAGGCCCGGGAAAGGCTCGAGAAAAACCGGACCGCCCACTCCGCCCTGGCCGCCGCCCTTCTTGAGCGCGAGACCCTGGACCGCCAGGAGATCGAGAGGATAGTGGCGAGGGCCCTGAAGCCAGGCGGAAACTCCCAAGCCTCGACTCCCGCAAGCTCGCCTCCCGGATCCGGACAGGAACCAGGATATTTCGACGCAGGGCTCTTTGCTGCCGTGGTCTCCCCCTTCCTCCTCTTCGTAGCCACGGGGCTGACCAGGGCCTTCTGGGGTAGGCGCTCCCGGGCCTGGAAAAAACTCCTGCATTCGATCGTGGAGGAGCCGGACAAAAAGACGCTCCTGCCCGACGGCGCCACTCTCTATAGCCGCAGCCGCTCCCAGGACCTGCCTGACGGCAGGAGGCGGGTTGACTCGGTTACTCTACGCCTGGCCCCTGGCCAGTCCATGCAAAAATGGGGGGACCGCAGGAAACTCCAGGCAGAGGTCTCCCAGGAGACATGGGAGACTTCCCTGAGCCGAGTCTCCCGAATCTCCTTCACCTATGGCACCTCGGGCAAGGCCCTCCAGGGCTCCAAGAGCCTCTGGGAATATCCGGAGCAAGGAGAGCCCAGGGAGAAATCCAGGAAAACCCTGAGCCCCAAGAAGAAGGACCACGACAAGCTCGCGCTGGCTGACAACCTCATGGAGCTCTGGGCTCCGCGCCTCCCAGTGGACGGGGCCTTCTACGGCCTCGTGACGGGCTGGAGCCTGGCCGTAGGAAGCATCATCTTAGGAGTGATCTTCTTCGTCCAGCCCCTCGCGCCCTTCCTCCTCGGCTCAGGGGCCTTCGCCGCAGGCTTTCTTATGCAGGCCGCTTTCCAGCGCTGGACAAGGCCCAAGACAGCCTC
>CAYLZQ010000120.1:0-6423 GCA_964388045.1 uncultured Elusimicrobia bacterium
TTATTTTTCGGCTCGTGCCTTTTTGCGGGAGGGCTTGAGCCGATTCTCCCGGGCCGCTTTCCCTGAGGTCTTTGCTTCCACGGCCCCCTCCTCGCTTTCTCCGAGCCCCTTGGCCACCCGGCCGGCCTTGGCCAGGAGGTCCTTCGAAAGGATGTCCTCGAGTTCCCGCTTCCTGCGCCGGACGGCGGCGAGGGCATGGCCGATCCGCTCCCCATGCCGGTCGCTGTAGCGGTAGAGCTTGAGTTGAGCCAAGAACCCGGCCAGGGCCTTCACGTCCGAGAGCATGGCCTGGAGTTTGTCCCTGCTCTCAGGGAGGTCGCGCTGAAGGTAATGTCCCACGAAGTTTTCAATGTCATCGGCCACCGCGCCGCGGGCCTCCTGCCGGAGTATTCCCAGGAGCTCGAAGACCGCGTTTCTCTTTTCGACGCTTTTCGGGTCCTTGGCCAGTTCCTCCGCGTTTCCGATGAGCTCCGCGACTCTGCCGCCTTGGACCTGGACATTGTCCTTCCATTGCGGCTGCGTCTTGGCCATCAGGGGACTGACGGCCGCGATCGAGATCACTCCCTTGAGCTCTTCAGGATCCTCAAAGGACATTCGGGCGAGGGGCCTCCAGGAGGGATCGGCCTTGAGGAAGCGCCTGCCCGCAGGGCTCCTGAGCCATTCGGAGAGGCTCCGGAAGGCCGGGGTGAGATGGCGCCTTGTCAGCCCATCGACCTGGAAGGCAGGGGCCATGACCAAGCCAACGACCCCCGCGGCGCAGCCCGGGCAGGCGATGCCGGGGCCCATGGCCCGGCTGTTGTCACGCCCTCCTAAAGCAGGTCGGCTGAGAAAGAGGGCTGTCGCAAGAGTCAGCATCAAGGGGCTTAATCGCCGCTTGAGAGTTTCCATTCCATGAGCCTCCTGGCTAAGCCATTTAGGGCGGCTTCAACGGCCGCCCTGCCGCGGGAGCTTCCTCTGCTCCTCCTGGATCTCGCGGAGGAGCTCGGCGTCGCCGGCCTCTCTGGCGTATTGCTCGGCCCCGTAGAGGTGTTCCCTCCGAAGCACCGCGAGGGTCTGCTTCCGTGCCTCCGCAAGGTCCCTCAGGGCCTCCTCTCGGGCGAAGACCTTCCGGGACTCCTGAATGCTCTCCCGAGTGACCGAGGAAGGGGGAACCTGTCTCCAGAATTCCCGGTGACCGGCGAGGACCTTCTGGGCTTCCGGGCGGAGCTGCCCGGGGTTCTTGTAGCGGATGCTTCCGTCAGGGAGGACGACGAAATCGGGCCAGTCCCCTTCGTAGAGCCCGATCTCCTCGATCGTCTGGCTTGCGTCCGCATTCAGCGCCGTTGTGAAAAGGAGGGTGCGGGTCGGTCCCCCGCGCCATCGCTGATTGCCGGTCGCATCGAACGGCCGGTCCGAGACGATGAGGCCCGGCTGGTCCTGCCTGCGAGCGACGCAGAGCGTATATCGGAAGTTTCCTTCATGGCCGAGCGCCTGAGGATCGGAGGCTTTGGCGATAGCGATCGCGAGCGCCCTCAGATGGTCCATTTCCTCCTCGCTGAGGGCCTGGATGACGCCCTCGGGCGCTGGTATCCTGAGCTCTTCTCCGCCGACCGCCTTGGCCGCAGGTTGAGGAGGGGCCTGCGGGCTCTCCTGGGCAAGCCTCAAGAGTTGCGCCATCGCCCCAGGGCCCTCGGCGCGTGCCCAAGAGGCCGCAGAGAGGGCCAGGGCGCATCCGATCAGAATCCTATGGATTGCCATTTTTCTTCCTCCTGATCGCGGTCTTTCCCGCGGTCGGCTTCATGGTACCACGCCCCCGGCCTTGATCCCAGGGCCCTTGGCGCCCCTCCTGCCAGGCTTTGGTCCGTGAACCGCGGCGCAAACATAGCTCGCGAAAAGTTTGCGCACTGGGTAAACTATCGAGGCTTAGGGCTGGCGCAAGAATAACTTCCCATTTTTGGACGCCGATGCATCCCGCCTGGCTGCGTTGCTCGTCGCTCACATACCGACGGGCATGCTCGCTCCTCGCGCCTTGCCAGACGGGCGCCGCGACGCCCAAAATCTTGGGATTTATTCTCGCGTCAGCCCTTACCAAAGTTTCGCTATGAAAGCGGTTATTGGGATAGCCCCCCGCGGGCCTAAAAGCTCCTGAATCCAGCTCCCAATAGGCGAAGACTGCCCCAATAAGCGGCGGCTAGGCGCGAGAGGGCGAGGAGGAGGAAGGCGGTGCAGACGATGGTGGGGCCCAGGGGGAGGTCCCGCGTGTAGGAGGCGTAGAAGCCGGCGAAGCCGCTCAAGCCCCCCAGGAGGGAGGCGATGAGGGAGAAGGACATCATGCCCCTGGCCCAGGGCAGGGCCGCCATGGGCGGGATCACGAGCAGGCCGAAGATCACCAAGGGGCCGACTGTCATGACGCCCAGCGAGATCGTCAGGCCGACGACGAGGTAGAGGAGGGTGTCCCAGAAGAGGACGTTTCGTCCCAAAGTGACCGCCATGTCCCGGTCGTAAGAGACCAGCAGGAACTCGCGCTGGAAGAGGAGCATCGCCACTGTGACCAGGGCGAAGGCGTCGAGCATGGCGTGAAAGTCGGCCTCGGAGATCGTCACGATCTCTCCCTTGAGGAGGCCGAGCATCTCGGTCTCGCCGGCCGCGTTCCAGGCCACGAACAGGATAGAGGCCGCTCCGGCTAGGGCGTAGAGGGTCCCGATGCGGCCTTCCGAGATGCCCTGCCCCCGGCGCTCGAGAGCCGCCAGGGCGAGGATCGTAAGGCTCGTGAAGACCACGGCGCCCGCGATCGCCAGATGCTTCTCGTGCCCGGCCCCTCCCGCCAGCAGCCTCAGGCCCAGCCCCTCCAGCATGAAGGCGAACGCGATCCCCGCCGTTGAGACCTGGGGCAGGACCACCCCCAAGAAGACAAGGCGCCTGAGCAGGAAGTAGACCCCGACCAGCGGGCAGACCAGGCCCACGACGACGCTCCCGTAAAGGGCGTGGTGCAGCAGGAAGTCTGGGCTCAGGATCTCGACGAGTCGGGTCCAGGCGATCATGCGAGCGCGGTTGACGACCTCGAGGAATCAGCCATTCACCGCCCCATGGGTCATAGCTCGGAGCGGAAGACCTCGCTGACTCGTCCGCCCGAGAGCATCCGCTCGGCCGGGCCCATCTCGGCCTTGCCCTCGTCGCACCAGACGATGTGGGTGAAAAGGTCCTTCTCGGCCTGGACTCGGTGGCTGACCATGAGGATGGCGAGGTCCCGCTCGTGCTTGAGGCGCTTGAGCAGCCGCAGCAGCGCCCTCTGGGTCGTGATGTCGATGCCGGCCAGGGGCTCGTCGAGGGCCAGGACCTCGGGCTCGGCGGCCAGGGCCCGCGCGATGGCCACCCGCTGCTTCTGGCCGCCCGAGAGATCGCCGTAGGGCTTGCGAGCCAGCTCGAGCGCCCCGCACTCCGCAAGGCAGCGCTCGACGCGGGTCCGCGGGCCGTCTCGCCGCAGGCGGCCCAGGAGGTCCATGCCGCGATAGGTGCCCATCTCCGCGACGGCGTAGGTGGAGAGGGGGTAGATGGGGTCGAGCCTCTCCTTCTGGGGGACGTACCCGAATCGGGGGCGGGAGCCCCCCGGCCAGAGGACTTGGCCCTTGAGGCCTGGGATGAGGCCCAGGACTGTTTTGAGGAGCGTGGTCTTGCCCGAGCCGTTGTGCCCGAGTATGCCCACGAAGGACTTGGCGGGGATCTCGAAATCCACGCCTGAGAGCACGGCGTGGTCCCCGTAGCCCAGGACGGACTTCTCGAAGACAAGCAGGGGCCGGCTCATGCCGCTCATTCTACAACAAAGCCTTTCGGCCTAGGGCAGGTCCTTGCCCGCGGCCTCGAGGAGGGCCTTGATGTTTTTCTCCGAGAACCTGATGAAGGTCTCGGTGTCCGGGAAGGCGTTGGCCATGACGCCGAGCACGGCGACGCGCGCGCCCGTCTGGGCGGCGAGCCACTCGCAGGTCTTGGGCTCGAAGTGCTGCTCGCGCGCGATGAGCTTGACCCCCTGCTCCTTCATCTTCTTGACCAGCTCGGTCAAGTGCGCCGGCGTCGGGCCGACGCCTGGCTTGAGCTCGACCGTGTCGATGAAGTCAATGCCCGTGAAGCGCCCAAGGTAGGCCATGTCCTTATGGTACGAAACAGCCTTGAGGCCCTTGAGGGCAGCCGCCTGCTTGCGCAGCTCGGCCGCTTTCGGCTCCAGCTCGGCGAGATAGGCCTTGAGGTTTCTTTCGAACTCCTCCTTGTGCTCGGGTGATATCCGCGAGAGGCCGCGGGCGATGTTGCGCGCGATGGCCGGGCCGTTGTCAGGGCTCATGTTGTAGTGCGGGTTGCCCTGGGGGTGGAGCTCGCCCTCGGAGCGGCTTACGCTCGCGGGCTTATCGAGGACCGCGATTCCCTCGGAGCAGTCGATGCAGGCGGGGCCGATGCAGGTTTTGACGAAGTCCGCGCGCATCCTCGGGTTGGCCGCGACGTCGAGCAGGCCCCAGAGGAAGGAGTGCTCGACGTTGAGGCCCAAGAAGACCACGGCGTCGGCCTTGTTGAGCTTGGTCACGAAGCTGGGGCGCATGACCACCTGGTGGATGTCCTCGGTGCCGCGCGCCATGCCGTCCACGGAAACGCGCTCGCCTCCGACGCGGCGGGTGATGTCGACGAGCTCCGGCGTGGTCGCCACGACGCGCAGCTTGCCGGCGGCGCGCGCCGTCGCGGCGAGGGTCGAGAGAGCCAGTGCGACGGCGAGGAAGGCCGGTTTTTTCATGGTGGAGTTCTCCTGGATCATCGAAGCATGCTAGCGGTCCTTGAAGCCGTGGACATGGAACCCGAGCGCCCCGGTCCATTGGAGCGCGACGGAGTGGTTCTCCCGGCTGCCGGGGACATTATTGGTCGCCTTGGAGTAGGAGAGCCTCAGGCGTTGGAACTCGGACGGCCACCAACTGAGGAATCCCGTATAGGTCCGAGTGAGGGTATGGGGGTTGTCGAGGTCTTCGGTGAGGTCCACCAGGACGCCCGGCCGCCATTGTCGCCCAAGCTTAAACTCGATGGCGGAGAGCCCGGCGTAGGCCCTGACCCGGTCCACCGGCAGCCGGGTGCCGGGATCGAACCGCCGCTCGTTGTTCTGCATCACCTCGGTGGCCCAGACGAGCCCCTTGTAGATGCCCCCCTGGGCGGGGTGGTAGCGGTAGGTGAGGTCCACCCCGCTCAAGGTCCTCCAGGTGCCCTTGACCGTGCTGATAGCCGGGGCGGGGGAGCCCGTGACGCTGACGTCCTCGACCATGGTGCGCTTGGGCGTCCAGGCGGAGTTTATGCCCAGCTCCAGGCTGTGGTCGGCGCCGAGGTCGGCGTAGGTCGCGAGCCGTCCGAGGTAGGTGAAATGATCGAGAGGCCGCGCAACGGCGTTGTCGGCGCGGCCGTTTTCGCCTCCCAGCTTGTTGTAGGCCCCCAAGGTGGCGGTCAGGTAGAACGGCGTCGGAAAGAGGTGCTGGACCTCGAGCCCGTCGGCCTGGGTCTCGCCGCCCACGAAGTTCTCCAGGGACCGAGGTCTCTTGGTCACGGGCAGCGAGTCGTCATGGAAGTGGGCCAGCCTTCCGAAGGAGGCGAAGAGCCGGCCTCCCGTGAGCGTGAGGTTGTAGGGCAGGGAGGTGGTCTTCAAGCTCGCCTCCTCGACCTCGACCCCGGCGGGGTTGAAGTTGATCACCGCCCAGCCCTTCAAGAAAGGGTCTATGGGGGCGCCGATGTTGAGCTCCGCGGTCTTGAAATTGAAAGTCCCCTTGTCGTCCTTCCCGTGGGTGTAGTTCACGTCCAAGAGCACACCCAGCGAGGGGTTGAAGGAGGACAGCGAGGCGTTGGCGGGAGCGCCCTCGAGCTTGTTGAGCCTCTCCTCGATGGCCTTGAGGCGATCGGCCTCCTGGGCGCGCGCCAGGGGCGGCAGCAGGGCGGCAAGGATAAGCAATGCCATGCGCATGGTCTAGTCTCCTTTAAAGTGCTGGAATCGACGGGGCCCGAAGAGAGGGCCCAAGGCTGCGGACGAGGGGAGGCTAGGAGGCGGGAGGGGCCCGGGCGTCCGGGGCCGGCGGGAGGGCGGAGGATCAGGCGAAGCGCTCGCTCGAGAAGCTGCTCAACCTGTTCCTGGAGATGCACGGCCACGACCGCTTCAGCGAAGTGTTCGTGGTCTTCGACGAGGTGCAGTATCTCGCCGAGTGGGAGGTGCATCTGAAGTCGCTGGTCGATTCCTATCCGGACATGCGCTTCGCGGTCTCGGGCTCGGCGGCTTCGGCGCTCAAGATGCGCGGGCGCGAATCGGGCGCCGGCCGCTTCACCGACTACCAGCTTCCGGCGCTCGGCTTCGCCGAGTATCTGCGCTTCAGCGGCGCGGAGACGCACCTTGCCGATCCCGAGACCGGCGCCGTGCACGACATCGCCGCGCTCAAC
>CAYLZQ010000121.1:0-6398 GCA_964388045.1 uncultured Elusimicrobia bacterium
TCCTGGCACTGGGGAGGCTTTCTTTGAGGTAGACGACGATAGCGGAGAGGGGGGCCCCGGGGCCGTATACCCTGTCGATCCCCTTTTTCCTCAAGGCCAAGACGTCCTCATCCGGGATGATCCCTCCTCCAAAGACCAGGGCCCTGAGGCCCATCTTCTTGAGGAGGGAGGCGACCTTGGGGAAGAGGGTCATGTGCGCCCCGGAGAGCAGGGAAAGCCCCACCGCGTCCACGTCCTCCTGGAGGGCGGTCTGGGCGATCATCTCCGGGGTCTGGCGGATGCCGGTGTAGATGACCTCGAAGCCCGCGTCGCGCAGGGCCCGGACGATCACCTTGGCCCCGCGGTCGTGGCCGTCCAGGCCGGGCTTGGCGATCAGGACCCGGAAGGGCCTGGGCCGGTCCTCCCTCACCAGACCCCCTCCTGGGACTCCAGGAGCTCGATGAAGGCCTCGACCAGCTTCGGGTCGAAGCGCGTGCCGGCACCGTCCCGGGCCTCCTTGATCGCCTTCTGGTAGAGCTCCTCCCCGCGCAGCCCCACCATCCGGATCTCCTCGACCTTCTCGACCAGGTAGAGGATCCTGGCCCCCAGGGGAATGGCCTCCCCGTCGAGCTTGCCTGGAAAGCCCGTTCCGTCCCAGCGCTCGTGGTGGTGCTGGATGATCGGGATGGCCCCCTCGAGCATCTTGATGCCCCCCAGCATCTTCGCGGCGAAGGTCGGGTGCATCTCCTCGGCGGCGCTGGTCACCCCCAGCTCCGAGAGGAGCCTCGGGTTCTTGAAGGCCACGTAGCCCAGGTCATGGAGGATCCCGGCGTAGTAGAGCATCCGGTACTCGTACTCGTCGACCCCCAGGGCGCGCCCGATCGCGCAAGCGAGCTTGGCCGCCCTGGTCGGGTGCTCCCCCATGTTGGGCTTGGAGGTCTCGATGACCCCGGTCAGGATCTCCAAGACGTGGGAGAAGAAGTTCTTCTGCTCGGAGACGATCTTGGCATTGGTGATCGCGACCGAGGCGAGGCTGGCCAGGGAGTTAAGGAGCCCCACGTCCTCCTGGGTGTAGGTCCCTCGGCGCTTGTTCAGGACCTCGACCACCCCCACCAGCTCCCCGCGGTAGATCATGGGGACGCACAACAGCGAGCGCGTCATGAACCCCGAGGCCTTGTCGAACTGGGCCGCAAAGCGGGGGTCGGTCCGGGCGTCGTTGACGATCTCGGGCTCCCTGGTGGCGGCCACGGTCCCCCCGATCCCCTTGCCGATGGGGAGGGTCATGGTCCTCAAGGCCTTGGCCTTCTCCCCGGAAGCCACCTTGAAGTAGAGGCTCTTCCTGTCGTCGGTGACCAGCATGGTGGCGCTGGCCTCGCTGTCCAAGAGCTTCTCAGCGGCGGCCCCGATCTTCTGGAGAAGGTAGTCGAGGTCGAGCGTCGAGTTGAGGGTCCCCGCGATCGAGAAGAGCTCCAGGGCCGTGTGGACGTCCATCGCGGCCGGGTTCTGCTTGATGTCGAGTGGTTCTGCCATGGCCTTACTCCGTGCCTCCCAGGACCTCGCGGACGTTGGTGAGCCCCATCAGGACCTTCTCAAGCCCGTCTTGGATGATCATCCTCATGCCCTCCTTGGCGCCCTGGGCCCGGAGGGTGTCCGCGGCCACGTCCTTGAGGCAAACCGCGCGGAGTGTGTCGGTCATCACGAGCAACTCGTGGAGGCCCACGCGGCCCTTGAAGCCAAGGCGCTTGCAGGCGTCGCAGCCCCCCTCCTTGGGGGGGCCGTAGATCTTGGAGCCGGGGGGAATCTTGACCTTGTTCTCCTCGAAGACCTTGATCTCCTCGGGGGTGGGATCATGGGGGACCTTGCACTCCGAGCAAAGCCGCCGGGAGAGCCTCTGGGCCAGGACCGCCTTCATCGTGGTCGCCACCATGAAGCCCGGAAGGCCCATGTCGGTCAGGCGGGAGATGGCGGAGGGGGCGTCGTTGGTGTGGATCGTGGAGAAGACCAGGTGGCCGGTCATGGCGGCCTCCATGGCGATGTGGGCGGTCTCCTCGTCGCGGATCTCGCCCACCATGATCACGTCGGGGTCCAGGCGCAGGAAGGAGCGCAGAGCGGTCGCGAAATCGAACTTCTTGCCCTCCCCGAGCTTGAGGTCGGGGTTCACCGGGACCTGGACGATGCCGTCCAGATTGTATTCGACCGGATTCTCGGCCGTCAGGATCTTGATGTCGGGGCGGTTGACGTGGTTCAAAGCCGCGTAGAGGGTCGTGGACTTTCCCGAGCCCGTGGGGCCGCAGACCAGGATCAGGCCGAAGTTCTTCTTGCCCCCGATGCCCTTCAAAAGCCCCAGGAACCTCTCGAGGGTGTCGGGAAGAAATCCCATCTTCATGATGTCCACCTGCACCGACTTGCGATCCAGGATGCGCATCACGCAGGACTCCCCGTAGACCGTGGGGACCATCTCCACGCGGAACTCGATGGGGTTGCCCTGGGCCAGGATCTGGATGCGTCCGGACTGGGGGATGCGCCTCTCCGTGATGTTCATGGAGTTGGTCATGATCTTGATCTTGGCGGCCACCGCGCTCCTGAAGTGCCAGGGGACCGCGAAGGGCCCGGGCAGCAGCCTGCCGTCCACCCGGTAGCGCAGGAGGATCTTGGAGTTCTTCTCGGTCGCGTCCTCGAAGGGCTCTATGTGGATGTCGGAGGCCTTCATCGAGAGAGCCCCCAGGATGACGGCGTTGACCAGCTTCTCGACCTCCGGGGCCGAGGCGTCCACCTCGGTGATGTCAGCCTTCTGCTCCTGCTTCTGGATCTCGATCTCCCCCTCGGTCGGGCCCTCGGCCTCCTTCTTGGCCACGTCCGCGACGAGCTTGTTCAAGACCGCGCTTTCCCCCTTGCCGTAGGCGGAGTCCAGGGCCGCCTGGATGTCGTGGGGGAGGGCGAGATACGGCTGGATCTCGAGGCCGGTCCTGAGCTGTATGTCCTCGGAGACGAAGAAGTCTCGCGGGTCGGCCATGGCGACGAAGAGGACGCTCTCCTCCTTGGCGAAGGGGAGCGCCATGTGCCTGCGCGCGACCGCCTCCGGGATGATCTTGGCGATCTCGGGCTCGATGTCCATCTGGCTTAAGTCCACGGCCTTGACCTGCCACTCCTCGGAAAGGCACTTGAGGAGCTGGGCCTTTGCGAGGAAGTTCATGTCGAGCACGGCCTGCTGGACGCTCTTGTTGTTCTTCTTGGCGTTGTCTTCCGCGCTCTTGAGCTGCTCTTCGCTCAGGAGCTTCCTCTCCGCCAGGATCTCAGGGATCGTCTTGCGGCGATGGAGGCCTTTAACCGCCATGGTGTTCTCCGAACCGCCCGCGCAGGGTGTCGCAGATCTCCCCCAGGGTCGCGCGAGACTCGACGCAGTCGAGGATGAGGGGGAAGAGATTCTCCGAGGAGGCAGCGGCGGCGGAAAGCCCGTCTAAAGACTTCCGCGCCGCAACCGCGTTGCGGTTGCGCTTGAAGGCCGCCAGCTTCCTGGTTTGCTCTGCTTCCACCTTCGGAGAAACCTTGAGAATGGCCTTGGGTCTGCCGTTTTGACGGCCTTCAAGCGCGAAGCAATTGACGCCCACGACCTTCCGTCTTCCAGATTCCACGTCCTGCTGGTATTCGTAGGCCCTCTGCTGGATCTCCGCCTGCGGGACTCCCCGCTCGATCAATCCCAGCATTCCCCCCTCGCGGCGGATGCGCAAGAGGACCTCCCGGACGCGCGATTCGATCTCGCTCGTCAAGGACTCGATCGCCCAGGAGCCTCCCGCCGGGTCCACCACGTCCGGGATGCCGGTCTCATGGGCCAGGACCTGCTGGGTGCGCAGGGCCAGCTCCGCCGCCTCCCGAGATGGCAGGGCCAGGGCCTCGTCGAAGGAGTTGGTGTGCAGGGACTGGCAGCCCCCCAGGACCGCGGCCAGGGCCTGGAGGGCGACCCGGACCGCGTTGTTGTGGGGCTGCCGGCTGGTCAAAGTCGAGCCGCAGGTCTGGACGTGGAAGCGCAGGGCCAGGGCCTTGGGCTCCCGCGCCCCGTAGTCCTCGCGCATGATCCCAGCCCACAGGCGCCTGGCGGCGCGGAACTTGGCGATCTCCTCCAGGAAGTGGTTGTGGCAGCCGAAGAAGAAGGCGATCCTGGGTCCGCACTGGTCGATCGAGAGCCCCCGCGAGAGGAGCTCCTTCAAGTAGACCTCGGCGTTGGCGAAGGTGAAGGCCAGCTCCTGGACGGCGTCCGAGCCCGCCTCCCGGATGTGGTAGCCCGAGATGGAGACGGGGTGGAAGTTCGGGAGGTTCCTGAAGGAGTGCTCCATCGCGTCGGCCGCGAGCCTCAGGCTCGGGCCCGCCGGGTAGATGTGGGTCCCCCGCGCGATGAACTCCTTCAAGATGTCGTTCTGAAGGGTTCCGCGCAGGGAGGAGACGCTCACCCCGCGCCGCCGCGCCGTCGCCACGTAGAAGGCCAGGAGGACCGCGGCCGTGGCGTTGATGGTCAGGGAGGTCGAGACCTTGTCCAGGGGAATCCCCGCGAAGAGCTCCTCCATGTCCTCGATGGTGCCGATGTGCACCCCCACACGGCCCACCTCCCCCTTGGCTCGAGGGTCGTCGGCGTCCAAGCCCATCTGAGTGGGCAGATCAAAGGCCGTGGAGAGCCCGGTCTGGCCCTGGGAGAGGAGCCAGCGGAAGCGCTCGTTGGTCTGCCTGGCCGTGCCGAAGCCCGCGTACTGGCGCATGGTCCAGAGGCGCTCCCGGTACATGGTCCTCTGGATCCCGCGGGTGTAAGGGTAATCGCCCGCCGAGCTCTGCTCCGCGGGCAGGCCCTTCTCCGGTCCGTAGTAGCGCCCTATCTCGATGCCGGAGGTAGTCTTGAAAGAAGGCTCCATAAACTCAGCGAAACTCTATGACGTCACCCGCCGCGGCGGAGCCCCGAAGGGTTCCGCCGCGCAACTCCAGGACGCTTTGCGCCCCCCAGACCCAGGGCGAGAGCCTCCAGGGCCGCATGCCCTCGATCACGCGCATGACCTCCAGCCGCCGGCTCAGAAAGAGGGCATCGATAGAGAATCTCATGAAGAAGGTGTGGATCATCGGGCACGGCACGATCCAAAGTCCTTCCGCGGGGTCCATCGAGTCCCTTCCGAGCAACCCCCGCCTGCGCGAGGCGTAGTCCTCGGCCTTTGTGACCCGCGTGGCCAGCACGCGCCCGCGCGTCCGATTAAAGGCTACCAAATAAGCCGCAGCCATTCAACGGATGACGGCCAGCCTTCCCCGCGCCGTGCCCATTTCCGTTGTGAGCAGGAAGATGTAGGTCCCGGAGGCGACCGCATGGCCGTCCTTGTTCCTGCCGTCCCAGGTCAGGCCCGAAAGCTCCTTGACCAGCTCCCCGCTGACCGTATAGACCTTGATGCGGGGGGGGCTCCCCCGGAGGCTGGCCGGGACGCTGAAGGAGACGTTCCCGGCCTGGGAGGGCCTAAAAGGGTTGGGGAAGGCGATGGCCTTCTTCTCCCCCTCGAAGTCAGCGAGGCCCCCGGTGACCGCCAGGCGCATGGAGCGGAAGGCGTTGATCCTACCCGCCCCGCCGGCTTGGGAGAGGGGCCTTCCCCCCGCGTCGAGTCCCAGGGCGGCGGCCCCGATCGCCTCGGCCCCTGAGCGGATCGTGCTCTGGACCTGGAAGGCGCTCAAGGCGGGCCGAGCGGCCAGGATCAGGGCGGCCAGGCCGGCCACCATGGGAGCAGAGAATGAGGTCCCGCTCGGCAGGGCGTTGCCTGCTCCCACGTCGGTGGTAATGACCGTGACTCCTGGGGCCACCACCCCGTTGGCCGACATCTCAGGGCCGCGCGAGGAGAAGGAGGCCACGCCCCCGGTCGGGTCAGTGGCCCCGACAGGGATGATCCCGCTGGCCGAGGTCCCCGCGCAGTTGGCCGGCACATTGACAGCCCCCCCGTCGTTTCCAGCAGCGATCGCGACAGGAATCCCGGCAGCCACAGCGGTGTCCAGGGCCGCGTCCGTGTCGTCGAAGCAGTTCGCCCCCGGGCAGGGCCCGGGGCAGGTCCCAGCTCCTCCCAGGCTGATGTTCACCACGAGCTTGCCGTAGGCAGAGCTGCCCTGGAGGGTGCCGGCGTAGGTGAGGGCCCCCAGGATGGCGGCATCGGAAGTGGCGCAGCCGTCGAAGCTCTCGTTTCCGCAGTCAGGGGTGCAGTCCGTGGTCCTGAAGACCCGAAGCGAGAGGACCTGGGCCCCCCAGGACATGCCGGCGATCTGCTGCCCGTTCTCGGTCGCGGCAGCCGCGATCCCGGCCACCCTGGTCCCGTGGTCGCAGGCTATAAGGGGGGCGTCTGCGGAGCACAACCCTGTGGTCGGATCGCAGAAGCGGTGGGCCAGGCCCAGGGCCGTCGGCGGAAGGATCT
>CAYLZQ010000122.1:0-6334 GCA_964388045.1 uncultured Elusimicrobia bacterium
TTTCTTGTCGAGCTGCTGGGTGGTTCGGCTTCCTGTCAGGAGATCCTCTGTCGCCCGGGAGGAGCTTCCGTCCGGGCTAGTGGAGATGGTGGTCCTGGACGTCAGGACCCCGTACTGGTTGGTCTCCTCGGAGCCCACCAGCTCCCCCTTGTCGTTCAAGCGCTGGCTTGTCCGGGACCCGGTCAGGAGGTCCTCGATCATGCGGGAGGAGCTTCCGTCCTCATTCGTCGTGGCCGTGGTCCTGGACACCAGGACTCCGTACTGGTCGGTCTCCTCCGCGCTCACGAGCTGCTGTTTGTCGTTGTAAACCTCCTTGGTGCGCCCTCCGCGCACCAGGTCCTCGGTCTCGCGGATGGAGCTTCCGTCCTCCTTGTAGGTGGCGTTGGTCCGCGAGATGGGCCTGTTGTCCTGGTCGTAGACGGTCGCCTTGAGGAGCCTGTTCTTGTCGTCGTAGAGCGTGACGCTGCGCGTTCCGTCCGGGTTCCACATTTCCTGGGTGACAGTCCCGTCGGGGTTAGGGGTCATCTTGTAGACCGCCCCGGACTTGAGGTCCAGGGTCTTGTCCCCGCACTGGGCGACCTCCAGGCCCTCGCAGGCGAGCTCAGGATCTAGGGGAGGCTCACTCTCCTCCTCAAGCCCTGGCTCAGGAGGCTTGCCGCCTTCAGGCAGTCCCGGGGCCCCCGGGACTGCGCCCGCAGCAAGCTCCGGATACCTCGCCGGCCCTGCCTCGGGCGGGGCGAGGGACAGGGAGGGGACCTGCGGCCCGCAGAAGGGGGGGCACTGGAACTGGAAAGAGGCCCCATCCAGGGCGTCGCCGATCAACCGGCACTCAGCGTCGTCCGGGCCGACAAGGGCCTGGGCCGGAGAGGCCAGCAGGGCTGCCAGAGCCAGCAAGAGCCTCATGGCCCCCCCTTGACAGGCATTTGCTTTTTCTCCTGCATGGGAGCAGGCTGCTCCTTGACAGGAGCCTTGGGCTGTTCGCCTTTCTGGGGAGTCTTGGTTTCCGGAGCCTTCTGCTCCTCTCCCGCGAATCTCTTCCTGGCCTCATCCTGCAGGGCCTGGGCGTCTTTCGAGAGGCTCACCCCTTCGACCGGGCCTCTCCCCTGCTCCTGGGCGAAGGCCTCCGCCTCCTTCTTGTCCTGGCTCATTTTCCTGACGCTGGCCCACCAGGCGTCCAGGATCAGCTTGTGCTGGTCCTGTTTCAAGGCCATCGCGGCCCCGAAGATCATGAGGGCCGCCCTGCGGCCGTCCCTCTTGGGCGCGCCGCCGAGCTGCTGGCTGCGGCCGGAGCAGGTCTCCTCCAGGGCCTGGAGGCCTTGCTTGAGGAAGTCCCGAGTCTCCGGCGAGGAGCGTTCCGAGGCCTGGAGGGTCGTCTCGAAATAGCCGCTCGAGGTCTTGCAGGCCTGGGCGTCCCTTGGGATCAGGGCCAGCTCCTGGCCGTAGTCCTTGACTGCTTTCGCGCTCTCCTCCTTGCCCTGGGATTTGAGGACCCTGGCGATGAAGACAAAGGTGGCCCAGTCCCAGGGCGAGAGGCCTCCTGGCGAGGACTCAAGGCCGGCGGGGCTTGCAGCCTGGGTCCCGGCCGGAGCCGAGGCCCCTGCGCCTGCGGGAGAGATCCCTCCGAGGGAGATATCGCCCAGGGCCTTGAGCCGGCCCTCGAGGGCTCTGGCTCCTGCGAAGCAACTGAAACGCGCGTCAGCCAGGCCCCTGTCCTCCATGAACTCCGGCTTGATCCTCAGTAGCTCTTCGAGCGAGTCAGGGGAGGGCCCGGCTGAAGCCGCGGGGACCTCCTTGCTGGCCGCCTTGGCTATTCCGTCCAGGAGCCCCTCGTCCCACGGGGAGGCTTCGCTTTTCAGGAGAGAGTCCCTCCTGGCCATCTCAGCGGCTGCCTGGACCACTCCGGGGCTTAGGCCCTTGCCCTGGGCGGCCTTGAGGATCCGCTCCGTATTTTTGGGATCGGCTCCCAGCTCCTTGAGCCTGCCCCTCAGCTCCTCCCAGTCCTTGGCCTTGGGGCCCAAGGCCTTTGGAATTTTGAGGACCATGGCCGAGATCTCCGGGAGCCCTGTGCCTGGCTTGGACTGGTCGCTCCTTAGCTCCGAAAGGGCTGCGGCAAAGGAGGGGCCTGTCAACTGCCTGGCCTTCTTTAGGGCTTCGCTTTGGCTTGAGGCCTCCACCTGCCTGAGAACCGAGAGAAAGACCTCCTTGAGCTTGAGAGCCTCCTCCCTGCTCAGGCCCGGATTCATGAGGGCCGCTGCGAAGCGGGAGCTGGGCGTGGATTTCGGGAAGACCTCACTCAGGACCCTCAAGGCCGGGGAGCCTGGGCTCATTGCGCTCAAGACGCTGTGGGACTCCGGACAGTCCTTGGCCGGGGAGGGCCCCTTTTTGCAGGCCTTGAGCAGGGCTTCCCCGAGCTGGTCCGCGCTCACCCCCAGGCCCTCTGCCCTGGCCTTCATCGCGGTCAGGAGCTGGCTGGAAACCCCCAAGGGCTCGAGCTCCTTGTGGACCTCCCTCCAGCCCCTGGAGGAGCCGGGCGAGAGGAATTGGCCGGCCATCCTCTCCTGGGCTAGGTCCTTGCCGAAGGCGCGCGCGCTTGCCCAGTCCAGCCTGGACCCGAAGAGTTCCTTGGCCGCTGCCGCTGCCTCCTCGGGGCTTTGCGAGCCCGCGGCATCCCATTTTTTAAGGAAGACATCCCTTGTGCCCTGGAGCTCCTTGGCCTGCATGGGATGGAGCAGGTCAAAGGCCTGAGCCTGGTCCGGGTTCAGGCTGAAGGCCGCCGCGGCCTTCTCGGCGAAGAACCTGCTCTTGGCCGCGGCGGCCAGGCCTGGATCCTGGGAGGCTTGGATCTTGGCATGGGCCTTTTGGTACTCCTCAGGGCTCATCACGTTCTTGGAGAGAGCGCCTTTGCCGGGCCACTGCCCGGCCAGGGCCTGGGCGTAGCGCTCGGGGGGAATCTTCTGGCCATCGGGACCGAGCACGACCAGCTTGCCCTCCGACAGGGTGAATTGGGCGTTCTTCTCCTCGTAGTATTCCTGATACGTTTTTTGGTCCGGGTAAAGACCCGGGATGAGGTCTTTCCCCTCCCTTCTTTCCTTTTCGAGGTAATCCCCGTACTCTTTGGGAGCCATGGGGCTGCCGTCGCTCTTGAGAGGGACCAGGAGCAGGCCTTCTGTCGCGAATTTCGTGTTTTGCGCCTCGTAGAGCCTCTCATACTCCTCGGGAGGCGGCAGCCTCCCGGCCAAGAGAGGGTCCGCCTTGAGGCGCGCGCGATACTCCTGGGGGGACAGGAGGGTCCCTTTTTTCTCGTCCAGCGGGACCAGCCTGCCGGCCGTAGAGGCGAAGAGCTTGCCCTGGGTTTTCAGCTCCCCGCTTCTGTAGGCTTCCTGGTACTTCCGAAGCTCCTGCGGCCCTATTTCCATGTCCGAGGTGAGGCCGAGGCCGGCGCGCCGCTCGAAATCCTTGAGATATTCCGAGGGCCTGAGGATATCGCCGCTGGGGCTGGTGCGGAAGAACTTTCCCCCATGCTCCGCATAAAGCGGGCCCAGCTCGGAAAAGCCCTTGCCCGGGGAGGCGGCTGGGAGCATGGAGGCTATGTAGTCGCAGGCCGCCTTCTCGCTGCACTGGACAGGGCAGCACTGCCGCACTCCCTGGCGGGTCAGGCTGACGCACTGGCCTGAGTTGGCCGCTGCCAGCTTGACGCATTGCTCGTCGATGTAAGTGAAAACGGTCTGGGGCCAGTCCGGGGAGCCTTTCTGGCATTCCTTGAGGGCTCCTATGCAGATGTTGAGGGTGGCGATCCCCGCCTCGCTGGAGAATTCGCTTTCCGCCTGTTTTTCCTTGGACTCGCCCGGCTTGAGCAGGTTCTTGCAGGTTTCAGTCGGCTCGCAGCCTCCCCCGCCCCCCTCCTGGGGCGCGTCGCATTCGGCGTAGGAGTGGCAGTCCGGGCAGACCAGGGGAAGGCTCACATGGCTGTTTCTGGCCTTGCAGCTCTCCACGCAGTCGGCGTCTTTGGCTTCGGCGCAGCACTTCTGGCAGTCCTCCTCGACATCCTGGTCGCATTGGGCCTGGCAGTCCATCTCCGGTTCCTTGCAGCCTCCTCCCCCTCCGCCACCAGCGGCTCCTCCGGCCCCGCCGGCTGCTCCGCCTCCCGCGCCCCCCCCGCCTCCACCAAGCACTCGTCCTTTGCCCCCCCCTCCGCCGCCCCCGCCGGCAGCTCCTCCGCCGCCCCCGCCTCCTCCGCCACCACCCCCGGGGCCGCCCTGTCCACCGCCGCCTCCTCCTGCGCCCCTGTCCCCGGCCTCTTCCCTGTGTCGCTGGTAGCAGGCATCCTTCTCAGGCCCGCGGGGCAGGAGATCGCAGGGGACCTCGGGCTGCTCTCTCCTGTGTCGCTGGTAGCAGGCATCCTTCTCAGGCCCGCGGGGCAGGAGATCGCAAGGGACTTCGGCGGCGGGCAGATTTCCAGCGGCCAACTGCAGGAAGATCGTGAAAGCGCCTGGAATGCCGAGTTTCAATCCCCTCTGGAAGAACGACATCCCTTGAGAGGAGAGCCGCCTTCTCTCGTTGCGCCGATCATCCGCTTTCCTGTCAGGTCCAGACTGCATGAGATTGCAAATCCGCTTCCTTCCTCCCTTTCCCAAACCGCAGGCCTCGCTTGTCGCTACGGTCCACCCTGGGCCCGTGCTCCGCCGGCTTGGTCCGAGCATTCCTCCGGAGGCTCGCCGTCCTTGTCAAACCCGGACTCCTGTTCCTCGCCGGAAGGCCCTTTGCTGCTGTAGGGCTTGTCCTCTTTGACCTTTCCGGCCTCCAGGTTGGCGTAGATCTCTCTGCCATGCACCTCGGCGATCTTGACTTGACCCGTGACTTTGTCTTCCTTGGCCTTGTCGAATTCCTTTAAATCGGGCTTTATGGCCTCGCATTGCTTTCCTTTGCCTTCTAGGCCGCCTGCCTGGCCAGTCTGTCGTCCGCCGGGTAGGGATACTCCGCCCCCGCCGGTGCCCTGCCCAGTTCCTGCTCCGCCGCCCGTTCCTCCACCTGCGGCGCCGTCCTGTCCGCCTCCTCCTCCTGCAGCGCCGGCGTACCAGCACTTTTGATGGTAACACCCGCCGGAACCCGACTGGGTCGTCGCCGTATTGCCTCCGTCCGCCACGCATCTGTTGTAATTTGAGGGATCGTTAGAGGGGCAAAAGGTGACGCTGGCGTTAGGGACCACGCAGCGTATGGAGCACTGGGCGCCGGCGTACCAGCACTTTTGATGGTAACACCCGCCGGAGCCCGACTGGGTCATCGCCGTATTGCCCCCGTCAGCCACGCATCTGTTGTAATTGGAGGGATCGTCAGAGGGGCAAAAGGTGACGCTGGCGTTAGGGACCACGCAGCGTATGGAGCACTGGGCGCCGGCGTACCAGCACTTTTGATGGTAACACCCGCCGGAGCCCGACTGGGTCATCGCCGTATTGCCCCCGTCAGCCACGCATCTGTTGTAATTGGAGGGATCGTCAGAGGGGCAAAAGGTTGCGCTGGCGTTAGGGACCACGCAGCGTATGGAGCACTGGGCGCCCCACGCGAGGTTTCCCATGGCAGGCGCCAGGACGACGAGGGCGAAAGCCGACAGAGGGATCCTTTTCACATCCATGCCTGATATCCGTCCGAGTGTCCGGACTCAAACCGGGCCGGGGGCGGCGTGCTCGCTAATAGTATAGCCCCCCCCTTGGGCTTGTCAAGTAAAAACCTGTAACCCTGCTGAGGTTCCGGCATAAGAGTGGCGCCGGCGGCAGTCTCCGGGGGCCGGGCGGCGGGGCGGACTCCCGCGAGGCGGGGCGGCGACGGGAACAAAACCAGGGCCATCGCATCCATAGGCATGGGGCCTTTGCCTGTGGCGATGCCAGTGCTCAAGCCTCTCCCACATGTTATAATGAGCTAACGAGGCCTTCCTGGAAATGAATAGGCGCGCCTGGCTGATTCCAGCCCTCTTATTGGCCCTCGCGGGCGCTTCAGAAGCCGCGAGCCCCGAGCGCAGGCTCGGCAAGCTCATGGGCAAGGGGCAGTGGCTTGCGGCCGGGGAGCTGGCCCGGGAGATCCTCGCCCAGAGCCCGGAGAACGCGAAGGCCAAGAAGCTCTTCGAGGAGCTGGAGCAGAGGGTCCGCAGGGACGCGGACAACCTGGACTTCGACCCCCAGAAGTACTTCTATGCCCAGGCCTACCTGGACTACTTCAGGGGGCGCTTCGCGGACGCCGTGGACGACATGGAGCAGGTCCTGACCTTCGAGCTGGAGAACGAGGAGGTCCTCAGGTTCATGGACAAGGCCCAGGCCAGGATCTCCGAGGAGGCCAAGGGGAT